>JAFTBA010000251.1 GCA_017458545.1 Synergistaceae bacterium
AAACTAGCCCCTAAAGCTGTAATCACTGAGGGATTATCGGTGCATTACTCAGGAGGAGGAAGATTGAAGGACGATATAGCGCGTTGGCTTTCCGAAAACAGATAGCACATTTTCACGTTAAGAGTATAAAATTGTAACCGTACTTGTTGGAATAAGCAGGTACGGTTAAATTTTTAGGGGAGTGATAGATTTATGGTCAGCAGTATATTTGAGGCTATGTACTCATCAGGTGCGTTGAAATTTTGGGGAGCATTTCTTTGGGGAATAGCCAGTGTAATTTTGAGTCCTTGCGGAATAAGTATTATCCCGTTGGTAGTGGGGTATGTTGCGAACACTGATAACCCTTCGCATTGGAGAGCGTTTAGGATTTCGGGTGCGTTTTGTCTGGGAATAATCATCAATCTTCTTCTTATAGCGTTCATAACATCCGGAATAGGTATGCTTTTGGGAGGCTACGAAAGATTTTTGACGCTTATAACGGCAGGAGTGTTCATTGTAATGGGACTGCACTTAATCGGATTGATAAACGTAAAATTTTTCGGTTTAGGTTCGCGTATAAAAGGCACTGAGTCGCAGAACATGAAAGGAGCTGTAATACTGGGAATATTATCGGGGTTAGCGGTAGGGCCGTGCAGTATAGCGTATGTGAGTCCCGTTTTGTCGCTGGCAATGTCTGAAGCATCTGCAGGGATTTCAGGTGCGGTAATGCTGGTGTTGTGCTACGCGCTGGGGTATTGCGCAGTGCTGTTGTGTGCAGGGACGTTCGCACAAATATTCTCGGTGTATCTTCACAGCGATGATGAGGGCGTTATAGGGTTCATGCTGAAGACGGTGAATGTTCTTTGCGGATTGGCATTAATCTGCGGAGGGATATATCTTATTTCTGAAGTTAGATTCTAGAAAACGTATAACCTGAGACTCATTGGAATAATTACAAAACATAACAGCGTGATAAAATTCTTCCCGATACCACACAGGAGGTGCTGAAAAAATGCCCGAACTCACAGAAACACTCGAAACAATAAAATCTCTCGCTGAATCAAAAAATATACGCGAACTCCGTACCCTCACTGAAGACATGAACGATGCTGACATCGCAGATGCCCTCGAACAGTTAGAACCTGAAGCTCGTGTTATACTCTTCCGCGCTCTCAGCAGGGACATGGCCGCTGAGGTTTTCGCTCACTTAACCCCTGACACTAAAGAGGCTCTCGTCTCACAGCTCACTGCCCCCGAATTAGGCCGAATAGTCGATGAACTGTTCCTCGATGATGCTGCTGACCTCGTCGAAGAATTACCCGCCGATGTCGTCAAACGCATTCTCGAAAACGCAAGCCCCGAAACCAGAAGAGGCATTAACCAGCTCCTTCAGTATCAGGAAGACTCAGCAGGCAGCATTATGACAACTGAGTACATTTCGCTCAGACCTGACATGAACGTTGAGGAGTCATTCAGGCACATCAGGGAAGTCGGAACTGACAAGGAAACTCTTTATACCTGTTACGTTACAGACCCTAAGGGCGTTCTTATCGGAGTCGTTACGGTAAGAACTATGCTGCTCTCACAGTACGCCGATAAGATTCAGGACATAATGACCGACTCAAACCTCATTACCGTCAACACTAACGATGACCGCGAAAAAGTTACCGAACTGTTCCAGAAATACGACTTCATGGCCATACCTGTTGTCGATTCACAGAATCATTTGGTCGGTATTGTAACTGTCGATGACGCTATGGAGGTCTTAGAGGAGGAAAGCACTGAGGACTTTCACAAAATGGCAGCTATGTTACCTATGGATGAGCCTTATCTCTCTATGGGAGTCGGTGAACTCGCTAAGAAGAGAGTCATTTGGTTAATGGTGCTGATGATTTCGGCAACGTTATCAGGCTCAATACTGAATCATTACCAGTCCGTTTTTGCAGCACTCCCTGCGTTAATAGCTTCAATCCCAATGTTAATGGATACCGGCGGCAACGCAGGCTCCCAGTCATCAACACTCGTTATTCGCGGCATAGCAGTAGGTGAACTCAGACTCAAAGACGCACTCACAGTTCTGTTCAAAGAGATTCGTGTGAGCCTCATAGTAGGCGGAGGCTTAGCGTTCGTAAACTTCTTCTACAAGTATGCTATGAGCGGCGACTGGTTATTGTCGCTCACTGTAGGCATAAGCCTGTTCGCAACGGTCATATTCGCTCAGACTGTCGGAGGTATGCTGCCTTTGGTAGCTAAGGCTTTAGGGTTTGACCCTGCACTGATGGCAGCACCTATTGTTACGACTATTGTTGACGCAGGAAGTCTTACGATGTATTTCGCTGTTGCAAGCCGTATCATGTCATAGTGTGAACAGATGCTGTTTGAGGTATTTTCCTGCCGCTTAAAATAATGAAAATTGACAGGCATTACCCCGAAAAAAAACTCCTGCCCTTATTACAGGACAGGAGTGTGAATTTTTACGTATTACTTTTTCTTTCTGCGTGAGCGCGAACGTATCATCTTCTCGAAATCATCAGCACTCTGTGACTCAGTTGATGCCGCTGAAATGCTCTCACCGTTCCCAGAAGCCGACACTGACGCAGCTTCAAGGCTTTCAGATTCTTCGGAGGCTTTTGCGGATTTGGACTTCTTTTTGAGTTTAGGACTTACTGAGGCTGTCTTGGCCGAACTCTTTTTGCCTTTGCCCTTTCCTTTTTTCTCGGCCTGAAGTATCTCAGTGAGAGTATCTTCGCCCGTTAATTCCTCTTCGATTTTGGGGGCAAGTGCCATAGTAGCATTAGCGATTGCAGTACCTTCAATTCCGCCGAACTCCGAATTTGATACTCCCACACCGTAAGCTGCGAGGCTCGTATCTGATTTCGATGCAGTACCGTCAGCAGTCTCGGCAAAAACTATCTCGCCCGTTTCAACTTTAACCAGTCTCACATCAAGCGTAGCCTTAACCTTCTGATTACGTGAACCAACGCTGACGGGTATAACGAACAAAGGCACTGCTACTCCTGAACCTCCTCTGGCAAGGTTAGTGATTGACCCCATGAGCATGTATTCACAGCCTGCAAGCCTTCCTATTTCGGCTGCTGTTTCCTCGTCAATAAGCCCTGACATTCCGAGCTTGAGTTCTTTCATTACTTCATCGAGGCGTTCGCGTTCAACGAGCATTATTCCTCTTGACTTGAACAGGACGCGGCCGAATATGTCAGTGATAGCCGATGCCATTCTGTCTGGAACGTCATATGTTTTGCTGTCGAACCTCATTATCCCGAGTCTTACGCGGTCATCTGCGAATGATGACGATATTGCCGTGAGGACGAGAATTAACGCCGTTAAAAGTATAATTATCTTACGCATGATTATTCCCTCCGTTAATCCCAATCATATTCCTTCATGGTATTGATGTGTTTGATTACAGCGTCTCTCGTTGCTTCAGCGAGTATACCTCCGTAGCTCCCTCCTAACGCACCTATTCCGAACCCTCTGTAATAAGCTGCTGCACCGCCTCCGGAACGTTTTGCGCTTCCGGTCTCACTGTTGACGTAAACTATCTCGCCCGTAGTGTTATCGATTATGCGAATGTCGAGGGTAACGTAGCCTGTTTTAGCAGCTCCTACGATTCCGACGGCTTTAAGGAACGCACCGCCTGCGCCGACGTTGTAATGATAGAGAGTTACAGCACCTGTCATAGTGTACTGAACGCCTTTGAGTTTGCCGACTTCGGGAGCTGTTGAAGTGTCCATGAGTCCTGACTGTCCGAGTCTGATTTCGTCTGTAACGTAATCGAGTTTTTCGCGCTCGAACATGCTGAAGATTCTTGCTTTGCCTAATTCGGTAGTCATCATGTCAGTGATAGCTGTTGACGGTACGCTGGGCTCATCGGTTTTGTTTTCGAACGCGCGTATAGCGATTCTTGGGCGTGCAGCCTGAGCCTGAGAAGCGATGAGGAGAGTTAATACGATTAAAGCTGAGAATAAAACTTTGCGTTTCATGAAAAGATACCTCCTGAAAAAAATTGTAGTGATTAATGAAAATGAGATTAGAACAACTGAGCGAGGCCCGACTGTAAAGCTGAAGTGAGAGCTTTTTCCCTTGCCTCGTCCATAGTGTAGCCTACAGCTTTACCGTTAGAGACTTTGCCGCCTAACTTAGTGCCTTTTGAGGAGACGGCCATCATTGTAACGGAGGCTGTACCGGTGTAAAGACCTGCCTCATTACGTTCAGGTCTTCCTGCTTTGACTCTTGCGAGGATTGTGTAAGCGGTTTTGTAGCTTCTGCCAATGTTTGAGATTCCCGTAACGCTTCCGCCGAAAGCGTGATTGAATGCCTGAGTGCGTTCTGCAGCCCTGTGAATCTTTCCGAGAGTGGCATCGTCAACGACTCTGTAACCGTTTGAGACAAGCTCCTCGATAATCATGGTCTCAGCGATAGCAGCGTGCTGAGGGTCATTTGAGTCTGCGAGAACTGCAACAGTACCTTCACGTGGGAGGGAAGGAGTGTAGGATTTTCTGCGTGAATTTTCTTCGCGTGATTCTCTGGGGCTTTTGAGCATGGCCGAATGTGATGTGGCTGTCAGGACAAGTATAAGGAGAACGGATAAAATGATACGGCAAAACTTTGATGGTTTCATGTTACAATGCTCCTT
>JAFTBA010000252.1 GCA_017458545.1 Synergistaceae bacterium
AACGCGATAGGCGAGGCAGTGAAGGACAACAGTATTTCGGAATTGGCGAGGCGTTTTGCCTGAACAAAGAAAACCCCACCTAATTCAGTGGGGTTCTTTTTATGTTATATGAAAACTCCCTGCTATGCAGTGGGTTCAGAGTAGCTTACAGCTATGCAAAGTCCTTTAGGTAATTTATGCTAAGTACAAGCTTGAAATAGGGAAAATATTGCGAACGCTTTGCTAATATGAAATACAAGTACGACAATTGTTAGTTCTGGTGTCGAGGTTATTACGTGGATACAGTAAGGCGAAACCAGAAGAATAATGGGAGAATATATCCGTAATCAGTTAAGCGAGGAAAAATTGTCAGATGAATTTAGCTGAAAAGAACTATATGACCCGTTTACGGGATGAATCGGTAGTAACAGGAGGCAAGAGAAAATAAGCCCCTTTAGGTGCAGCCATTAACGGTGGTAAAAAAGAAAATTATTCTGAGCCCGTTTAGGGCTGCCAGTAACATGCCCTTACAGGGCCGAGTAAACCACTTGCTACGCTAGGACGTGTTCACATAAACCAGATAAAAAAGCTAAAATAATAATTATAAATTAATGATGAAGCAATACGAAAAAATAAAATACTTAATGCCTAAATCAAGAAATCCTTCTGGTAAAAAATGGTTGTAAATAGAGAGGATTACCAGAAAAATATGTAAAGTGGCACCTAATATACATCTAATATACATGAGGTTTAACCGATGGGCAAAAAATGGAACTACTGAACGAATATTTGAGCAGTTACAAGATTGAATATCATTGATAACAGGACTGATGTGCTTTGCATAGATAGTACATGTCAACCTCCCAAGAAAAATCGTAAGCGGTCCTAGAAAAATGACCAAGAATTGTACAAAAGTAGAAATGAGATAGAACGATGAAAGAGATACAGAAAAGTATTTACACGTTACGATAAGTTAGATATTATCTTTATAGCTTGCCATGATTTTTGATGCTCTTTTAATGTGAACACTCCCTAGCGAAAGAGGTTGAATTTTTTTGACTGTACAATATTTACCGGGCTGTGAAAGGAGGGGATTTTATGGCTAAGGAAGAGGGACTCATAAGGTTTCATTACGGCTTTTACGCGGCCATGAAGGTTGAATATGATCTCATGCACGCTGATGTAACTTATGAGCAGGAGATTCAGTTAGGGGAAGACCCTATAAGTTTGGATTTCCTAATCATCAAGAAAAATGCAGGAGTTATTCTGACCGACCCTATCGGGGAATTTTTCGAGGCGGTTAATCTGTTTGAATACAAATCTCCTGCAGACAGTTTTTCGATTGATGATTTCTACAAAGCAGTGGCTTATGCTTTTATCTACAAGGGATATGGCAGGAAGATTGACGAGCTTCCAATAGAGGATATGACACTGACGTTGGTTCGTCATACTTACCCTAGAGAATTGATGAAAGCTCTTAAACTGAGGGGTTTCGCAGTTGACGAAGTACAACCGGGTATTTATCGTATCGAAAGCATAGCAGGTCTAAAGATTCAACTAATAGTATCTTCAAGGCTAACACAGGGAGAATATGAAGGGTTGAGGCTTCTAGCGAAGGGCTGTAAGAAGGACGATGTTATTCATTACGCTGAGAAAGCCGTAACCACAGAAGACGGGAATGTCCAAACAAATGTTGATACAGTTCTGAGTGTATGTCTGGACATCAACAAGAAATTAGGTAAAGAATTAGAGGAGGACAAAGCCATGAGTGATGTAATACAAAAAATAGTCAGGAGGCATCTTGACGCTGCAAGGCAGGAAGGCATACAGGAAGGCAGGAAAGAGGGTATACAGGAAGGTATCAATGAAACTAAAGAGTATGTTGCCACCGACATGCTCAAAGACGGAATGCCTCTCGACAAAATCGCAAAATATAGCCGCCTCGCAGAAGATGCAATCCGTTCACTTGCAAAGTCTCTCGGAGTCGCTGTCGTCTAGCCCTTTACAGCGTGGGAATACCCCTAAAAACCTCGCGCAAATTTTTACGGATTTTGTGAACATACTCACCCCTCTGTCGATTTGATGGAGGGATTTTGTGTATAATTGTAATAATTAAAGCATTATCAAAAATTTCGGAGCGGCACTCAAAATAAAACGCTCATTTCAGAAAGAAGGGCATAACATCATAGACAACAAAAATTTAATGAAAATTAACGGCGGTATTCCGCTCAAAGGCACGGTAAAAACTCAGGGCGCAAAAAATGCTGCACTCCCAGTCATGGCCGTCAGCTTACTCCTTAAAGGTGAGACATTGACACTCGATAACGTCCCAGACCTCCACGACATTAACACTATGAAAGAGACACTCGAATCTCTCGGCGTTAACGTCGAAGTTAAACGTGACGGAAAAATCTCCCAAATGATTTTCACCACACCGGAAGAACTCAAATGGGAAGTCTCAGAGTCATTAGCCCGCAAAATGAGAGCCTCTTCGCTCGTCTTAGGCCCTCTTCTCGCTAACTGCGGACGTGTTTCGCTACCTTTACCTGGCGGCTGCTCAATCGGTAGCAGACCCATTGACCTGCACCTCAAAGGTCTCAAGCAAATGGGCGCGGAAATCGAAATCCAAAATGGAGTCGTTCACGCAAGCGTTAAAGGCAGACTCAGAGGCCGCAGAATCTATCTTGATTTCCCATCAGTCGGCGCAACTGAAAATTTAATGATGGCTGCATCCCTCGCTCAGGGCGAAACAATTATCGAAAACGTTGCACGTGAACCTGAAATTGATAACCTTGCCGCTGTGTTACGCTGCATAGGCGTTACCGTTGAAACTGAAGGCGCAGGAGGCGTTAGAATATTAGGGATTGACAGAGCGCATTCGGGACGCGAACGGGTCATTCCAGACAGAATCGAAGCATGTACTTACATTCTCGCCGGCGTAATGACTAACGGACATATTAAGGTTGAAGACTTAGTACCTTCACATATTGACGCAATACTCGCTAAACTCGAAGAAGCCGGCGCAAAATTCTCAGTCACAAAAAGCACAGTCGAAATCTTCCCGTCAAAAAAAAGATTACACCCGGTATCCGTCAAAACAATGCCCTATCCCGGTTTCCCTACGGACTCCCAGCCGCAAATGGGGGCTGCACTCTCAATCGCTAAAGGAGTCAGTACGATTGAGGAGAGCGTCTTTCAGGCACGATTCCTTTACGCTCAGGAACTTAACCGTATGGGTGCTGACATTCAGATTTCCAGGGACGTTGCGATTATCAGAGGTGTTGAAAAGTTACAGGGTGCTTCCGTTAAGGCTACTGACCTTCGCGCAGGTGCCGCGCTCATTATAGCGGGGCTTTCTGCTGAAGGTGAAACGCGCGTTGACGATATGATTCACGTCTGGCGCGGATATGAGTCCATTGACAAAAAACTCAGGGCTTTAGGTGCAAGGGTTGAGCTTGTCTGACATCGAAGTAACTGCATTCGTAGGCCCTGCAGGTACGGGCAAAAGCCATCGTGCTACTCTTGTTGCAAGACAGAACGGTATTGATGTTATTATTGATGACGGCCTCGTCATATCCCGGGGAAGAATACTCGCCGGCAGAAGTGCAAAATCCGAAATAAACAGATTACGCGCAATCAGACGCGCAATTTTCGATTACCCCGAACACAGAGATGAAGTAGCAAATTATCTCGCTAAAAATTCTCCCCCTAAAATTATGATACTCGCAACTTCAGATGAAATGATCGAGAAGATTACACGGAGACTCGGCCTCAATCCACCCGTCAAAACTATAAGAATCTCTGACATTTCTTCACCCGATGAAATTAAAGCAGCATTACGCGAACGCAAAGAAAAAAAACAGCATGTTGTTCCCGTAGCAAAAGCACAAATACAACATAATTTCGCAGGCAAATTAGTGAGTCAGATTCGCGGCTTCTTCAAGGGAAGGGATAAGGACGAGTCAAGAAACACTATCGTTAAGCCCCTGTTCAGTTTCAACGGCAAAGTAACAATAGGTTCTGACGCTATACTTGAAATGTGCCGCAAACTCCTCGAACTGGGTAATCATATCAGAAAGATTCGCAGTATTGACATTGAGACTGATGAGGACAGAATATCATTAAACATTGAAATAGATCTTAATCTTTCGGGAAGGAGTGCCCTATCCATTGCGAAGACGTTACAGCACAAAATGAGAATGGGATTAAGCTACTTCACCGGGATGGAAATAAGGCAGGTTAATATAAGAGTAAATGAAATTTTTTTGTAGACTTAACATATCATTATGAGTACAGACATCAAAAGAGCATGGGGCGAACTTAAACGCAGAGTATCTGAGTGTCAGAAGTGCGGTTTATGCAAGAAAAGGCATAACACTGTTTTCGGTGAAGGCCCTGAAATTAATTGCAGGGTTGTTATTGTCGGTGAAGGCCCGGGAGCTGATGAGGACACATTAGGCAGACCGTTCGTCGGCAAAGCAGGACAGTTATTAACGGGCATACTCGAAAACGGAGGCAGGATTCCACGTAAAAGCCTCTACATCACTAACATCGTTAAATGCAGACCCCCAGAAAACAGAAATCCTACCAGAGAGGAAGCTGCTGCATGTGATGAATTTCTTGAGGCTCAACTGTTACTTCTTCACCCCGATATAGTAGTAACTCTCGGTAATGTCCCTACACAATGGCTGCTCAAAACTACTCAGGGCATTACGTCATTAAGAGGTCAGTGGCTCGATTGGCGCGGAATAAAATTATTCCCTATGTTTCACCCCAGTTACCTGCTCAGAAATGACTCGCGTTCAAAGGGAAGCCCTAAAGATTTAACGTGGCAGGACGTAAAATTATTGAAGTCTAAAATAGATGAACTAAACTAAATAACTAAATAAAAAAATAAAAAAAGGAGCTGAAAATTTTTATGACCGACGAAAAAAACGAAAAAAAAATACCGCGTCATTTAGCAATTATCCTTGACGGTAACGGCCGTTGGGCAAAAAAAAGAAACCTCCCCAGACTCATGGGACACAGAGCAGGTCTCAGAAAACTCGAAGATATGGTGAGACTCGTTAAACGGGAAGGTATACGCTACTTTTCAGTTTACGCCTTCTCAACAGAAAACTGGAACCGTCCTCTCATGGAAGTTACAGGACTGATGAGACTGTTCGCATATTACCTGAGGCGCAAGGTCGAAGAGGTTAAGGCTGAGGGCGCAAGAATAAGATTTTGCGGACGCAGGGACAGAATCCCCGAAGACCTGTTGAAACAAATGAAATGGGCTGAGGAACATACTAAGGACGAGAAGATACTCGACTTCATACTCTGCATAAATTACGGCGGACGCGCTGAAATTATTGACGCTGTAAACTCATTGATTGCCTCGAAACCTAATCAGCCCGTTACGGAAGATGACCTCCGAAAACATTTTTATCTCCCCGATGTACCTGACCCCGATTTAATCATAAGGACAAGCGGCGAATTAAGGCTGAGTAATTTCTGGTTATGGGAGAGCGCATACAGTGAGTATTATTTCACCGATATACACTGGCCTGATTTCGGTGAAAACGAACTCAAAAAGGCATTGGCTGATTACGCAGGAAGAGAGAGACGTTATGGCGGGCTTAAAAGCTGACAATGAACTGAGGCTCAGAAGCCTTAGCAGTATAGGAATAGTAATCGTAATAATTTTCGGCATAAACAAAGGCGGTTTAATCTGGACTCTTATTGCAGGAATAATAGCCCTCTTATCGCTCAGTGAATATTACAGGCTCGCAAGCAAACTCAAAGGCGCAAGACTCTCGCCGGGAATGGGATATATATTTTCGCTTGCGTTTCTGATCGCAGCAGTCAGAGAGAATCCACAGCCTATTGTCTTGGGAATGATACTCGCTTTATGCGTTTGCAGCGTGTTTGTAGTTGAGATATTCAGACGGCAGATTACTAAGGGGACAAGTTCGGCAGTAATCAATGCAGGACTTGTTATTTCGGGAGTGCTGTACATAACAGTTCCGTGGGTCTGCATGATTATGCTCAGGGATTATTCGTTCGGCAGACAAATACTGATTACACTGTTCCTCTGCACTTGGGGCTGTGATGTAGGAGCTTATATAGGCGGAAAAATGTTCGGCACTGCACCGCTGTGCAGGTACGTCAGCCCAGGCAAAACAGTTCAGGGTTTCGCAGCAGGTGCAATAGGAAGTCTTCTCGCTAACGCAACGGCTATATATTTCTTTGCACTTCCTGCATACCCGTTAATCTTCATAGGATTCATCTGCGGAATATTCGGGCAGGTAGGGGATTTGGCAGAGTCGTTAATCAAACGCGAGGCCGATGTCAAAGATTCAGGAAACATAATACCCGGACACGGCGGAATGCTTGACCGTTTCGACAGCATACTGTTCAACGGACTGTTAACGTATTTAGTGCTGAGGGTGATACTGTGATTAATGTCGGGGTAATAGGCGCAACAGGAAGCGTAGGCAGTTCGGTCATGGCAGTATGCGGTTCATGGCCGGACAAAATTTCGGTGAAAGCACTCGCTGCTAATAAACGTTCCGAAAAATTAACGGCACTCGCAGAGAAATTCAATGTCAAAAAAATTTATCCTTACGTTGAAACAGGTGATGAAGGACTTGAAGCAATAGCCCTTGACCCTGAGATTGAACACGTAGTATTTGCGTCTTCGGGAACTGCTGCGATAAAAGCATTATGTTCGGCATTAAAAGCAGGTAAGACAGTCTCACTCGCTAACAAAGAAAGCATAGTTGTCGCAGGCAAATGGGTAATGCCCTTAGTGAAATTCAAAGACCAGTTGAGACCGTTAGACAGTGAACATAATGCTATATGGCAGTGCCTTCACGGTGAGGATAAGGAGTTCGTCAGAAAAATATATCTGACAGCATCGGGAGGGCCTTTCAGGAAATTTTCGGGAGATGAACTGAGAAATGTTACTCCTGAAATGGCACTGCACCACCCCGTTTGGAACATGGGAGCGAAAATAACTATAGACAGTTCTACTCTGATGAACAAGGGCATAGAACTGATTGAGGCCATGTATTTGTTCGGGCTTAACGAGTCGAAAGTTGACGCATTGATTTCACCGGGATCATTTGTTCACGGGCTTGTTGAGTTTGAGGACGGAAGCGTGAAAATGTTAGCCGCTGAACCTGACATGAAACTCCCTGCAGGATCGTGCCTGTTCTGGCCTGAAAGATTTTTCCCGTCAAATGACTTCAAACGTCCTGTGCTGAATCTCAGGGAAATTAAGTTTGAGGAAATTGACAGTGACAGATTCCCTGCCGTCAGAATCGCAAGAGAAGTCATGAGACTCAAAGGAGGCTATCCTGCCGTGCTTGTAGGAGCTGATGAGACAGCCGTTGATTTGTTCCTGAAGGGACGTATTAAGTTCACTGAGATTACCGGAGTCATTGAGAGAGTGCTTGAGGGGTTTGAGGGCGGTGAACCTGAAAGCCTTGATGATGCAGTCAGGCTCGTGGAGTACGGAAGGGTTAAAGCAGGAGAAAAAATTTAACTCTCCTGTTACCTTCTCCCGAATCTCTCCTCAAGATACGCCTTCAAATGCGAAACAGCATAATTTATATCTTCAGGCAGCGTATCAGGCGCATCACACATATACTGTTTCACTCTTTCTTCATCCGTCTTGAACTTCCTGTGAACACTCCTCACTGTCTTTGCGTTCCTGTCTTGCGGTTCAGCCCCCGTAACTTTAAGCACAAAATCACCCTCAGGCTTATACTCCAAACGCGATAATTTCTTCAGGATTGTTCCCTTCATGTGTATCAGTCTTTGGCGTGCATAATCATTATTCACCGAAACAACAAGCTCATTCACTCCCAAAACGCACGGCCTTGAATAACGCGATATACTTTCACCGACAACTGACGGCCAAAACCTTTTCAGCTCCTCCAAAATTTTGACCCTCCTCGCAGCTGCAGGAAACATTCTCTCAACATCAATGTGTATACTCTCGTTCTCATTCATCGTTCAGAACTCCTCCGTTCATTGCGCGACAGTATCACCGATATTAATTGCACGTCAACAGGAGTTACTCCCGAAATCCTAAGTGCATGGCCAAGCGATTCGGGTCTGTAATGTTTCAGCTTCTGCAGACTCTCAGCCCTTAAACCCTTCACAGTGTCGTAATCAAAATCATCAGGTATCTTAGCACCGTCAAGATTCTTCATTCGTCCTGCAACTCTCATCTCGCGTTCAAGATAACCCACGTAACGCAGTTCTGTCTCAACATGTGAAATTTCCTCGCGCGTTAAATTTTCCTGTGAAGGCGATAACTTTGCTGCAAGCTCATACGTTACCCCTCTGTGTTTCAGGAAATCGGCAAGTGTCATTGTGTCCTTCAAAATTTCAGCATCATATTCAGCGCATAATCTTTCGGTTTCAGATGAGGGTGATATTTTTGTTGACTGCAGGCGTGAAATCTCTGCTTCTTCCCTCGCAAAACGTTCCTCCAAAAATTTCCAGCGGGAGTCATCTATGAGTCCTGCTTTCCTTCCGTAAGCAGATAACCTGTGAGCTGCGTTGTCCCATCTCAAAAGCAGTCTGTGCTCACACCTTCCGGTAAGCATTCTGTAAGGTTCATCGGTATTCTTAGTCGTTAAATCGTCAACCAGCACTCCCAAATACCCCTCATCACGTCCCAAAATTAACGGCTCTTTCTCTTTGACATACATCGCAGCGTTAATCCCTGCAAGTAATCCCTGAGCTGCTGCCTCCTCATAACCTGATGTACCGTTGACCTGACCTGCACAGAATAACCCTGCAACGTTTTTGTTTTCGAGCGAGTGTTTTAACTGGTCGGGCAGAATGTAATCATACTCAATCCCGTAACCGGGCTTAATGATTTTAGCGTTCCCACAGCCCGGCAGTGAGTGCACCATTTCAGCCTGAACGTCATACGGCAGACTGGTCGAGAAATTTTGAATGTAAACCTCATCTGTATTCGTTGAGACCGGTTCAAACACAATAGGGTGTGTTATGTGGTCAGGGAACCGCAAAAACTTGTCTTCGATTGAAGGGCAGTATCTCGGGCCGTGTGCCTGAACATCACCCGTAACTAACGGCGAACGTTTAATGTTCTTCGACAGAATATCGTAAGTCCTCTCCGTTGTCCTCGAAAACATGCACGCATAACCCGTACCCTCATACACTTTTCCTTCGCCCCAAAGGTCAAAGCATAACGGCTCATTCTCCGATAATTGCGGGGTCATTCCGCTGAAGTCTATAGTGTTGATATTGAGACGGGGGGTAGTATCTGTTCTCATTTTGCCTGTTTTGATTCCGAGAGCTGCGAGTGATTTAGGGAGTCTCTCAGCGTTTGTCTGACCCATAGGCCCTGACTTGAACGAAACATCGCCCATAAACACGCGCCCTGCCATGTAAACCCCTCCGCAAATCACTATTGCCCTTGCGTCATAACGTGAGCCGTGACGTGTTAAGACCCCTGAAACTTTACCGCCCTCAGTCAAAATTTCTATGGCTTCGTCCTGATGAACGTCTAAATTTTCCTGAGCCGTCAATAATTTTCTGTAATATGTTCCGTAACGCTGAGGGTCGCATTGTGCTCTTAAAGCTCTTACCGCAGCACCCTTTGAAGTGTTGAGCCATCGGATCATTAATGTTGAAGCGTCAGCAGCACGTGCCTGTTCACCGCCCAAAGCACTTACTTCGCGGACTAAATGACCTTTAGCAGGGCCTCCGATTGAGGGGTTACAGGGCATTAAAGCAGTATTGTCAACATTGAGATTCAACATTAAGGTTTTGCAGCCTGTGCGTGAACTTGCGAGGGCAGCTTCACACCCTGCATGTCCTCCGCCTATTACTATAACGTCATAAGAATCATGAAACACTTTGTAACGTTTACCTCTCCTGAAATTTATTTATCTTTAATTTTTTGTAATTAATTATAATATGGCTTTGAACACGTAAAATTTCCCGGAATTTCCGCAGCATAAATATAAACTTTCAACAAAAATTCCGTGCAATCGAAATTTTAGGCTATAATTTAGCGAATCTAATCTCACCATTACAGGGAGGCAAAAAATTCATGTGGCTTTTCTTAGTATTCGTTACTCTGGTCTTCGGTGTACTGGCAGGGCTTTATGCCTGGACGGTATACCAGAAACTCGATGAGAGTCAGATCGGTCATCCCCGTGTCGCTGAACTTTCATCAATCATTCACGGCGGTGCTATGGCTTTCCTCAAAAAGGAATATTCATGGCTCGCTCCTTTCGTCGGAGTCGTTGCAGTACTCCTCGTTGCAGCTTTAGGTTTAGGTGCTGCATTCGCGTTTGTTCTCGGAGCTTTATGTTCAGCTACTGCAGGATGGATAGGCATGTATGTTGCGACCAATTCAAACGGCCGTACAACTTACGCAGCTTTAGCCGCTATGCCCGCTGATGAAAAAGCTCCTGCAAAAAAGGCTAAGAAACCTTCAGTTGACCTCGAAAAATCCGAAGCCCCTGCCGATGAAAACACCGTTGCCGAACCCGTTGCACCTGTTTCAGAGGGCGGTTTGCTCTCAGCTGCAGGTAATGCCCTCGAAGTAGCGTTCTCAGGAGGAAGCATTGTCGGTATGGTTGTCGTAGGACTTGGATTAATCGGTCTCGCAGTCTCATACCTCTTCCTTAATGACGTTACAGCACTCACTGCTTTCGGAATGGGCGCAAGCTCAATAGCGTTGTTCGCGCGTGTAGGCGGTGGAATTTACACTAAGGCTGCTGACGTTGGTGCCGACCTCGTAGGAAAAGTTGAAGCAGGTATTCCCGAAGATGATCCCCGTAACCCTGCCGTTATTGCCGATAACGTTGGCGACAACGTAGGCGACATCGCAGGAATGGGTGCAGACCTCTTCGAGTCATACGTCAACTCAATCTTAGCGGCTATGGCTATCGGTGCTGTTTACTCATTCACTCAGGGCGGAGATGCTTTAGGTTTGTGGGGTATAGGATTCCCTCTGTTCCTCGCAGCTTGGGGAGTGTTCTCGTCAATCGTAGGGTGCATGATGATTTCACAGAAAGCCCCTTACGCCTTAACAGTGCGCTCAGTTATCGCTAAACTTCCCGGAATGGCCGGTGTCGTTAAACGCATTGATGACGGTGACGCAGCATTCGCCCTCAGAACAGGTACGTTCGTAGCAGGAGGACTCATGATAGCAGGAACGTTCGTATTGAGCATACTCTTCTTCTTCTCGAACTCAATGAACGTATTTCTTTCGGTTACGTCAGGTGTTCTCGCAGGAATAATAATCGGTATAGTTACTGAAATTTACACATCAGGCGATTACAGGTTCGTTAAGAGCGTAGCAGCATCATCAGACACAGGAGCTGCAACGGTAATTCTTTCGGGTCTCTCACTCGGTATGATGTCAACGGGAATCCCTGTACTGCTTATCTGCTTATCGACACTCATCAGCTACTACCTTGCAGGAATGTTCGGTGTTGCAGTAGCAGCCGTAGGAATGCTCTCAATCACGGGTATATCACTTAGTGTTGACGCATACGGACCTATTGCCGACAACGCCGGCGGTATTGCTGAGATGAGTGAGCTGCCCGAAGGTGTCAGGAAGATTACCGACCATCTTGACGCAATCGGCAACACGACTGCTGCAATGGGCAAGGGACTCGCTATAGGTTCAGCTGCTTTAACGGCACTGGCATTATTCGTTGCTTACTCGCAGGCTGCACACATCGACAAGATAGACATTATGAATCCTTACGTCATTGTCGGTCTGTTAATAGGCGGTATGTTACCGTTTATATTCTGCTCGCTGTCGATTGACGCTGTGAGCAAGGCAGCAGGAGCAATGATTGAGGAAGTCCGCAGACAGTTCCATGAGATTCCCGGCATTATGGAGGGAACGGGCAGACCTGAGTACGAGAAGTGCGTAGCAATTTCGACACATGCGGCACTGACTCAGATGATTGTTCCCGGCGTAATGGCTATCGTAGTGCCTGTGCTTGTAGGGTTCTTACTGGGCAAAGAGGCACTCGGCGGACTGCTCGGCGGTTCAATCGTTACTGGCGTAATGATGGCGTTATTCATGGCCAATTCCGGCGGAGCATGGGACAACGCTAAGAAGTATATTGAAGAGGGACATTTCAACGGCAAAGGCTCACCCAATCATGCTGCTGCAGTTGTCGGCGATACTGTAGGCGATCCCTTCAAGGATACTGCAGGCCCTGCGCTTAACATTCTCATTAAGTTGATGACGGTTGTTGCGCTGGTACTTGCGCCGTTGTTCTAAGTGTAAGTGAATTTTTGACAGGAGGAGTCGGGATGAAGGCTTCTCCTGTTTTTTTACCCTAACCCCTCTCCCCTATTCTCTAACCCCTAATCACTCTCCCCTACTCCCTAATCATTCTGTTATAATCACTGTGAATTAAACAGGAGGCAGAAATGGAAATCACTAACTCATCACCATCAACAGAATACGGAGCAGAAAGCATTAAAGTCCTCGAAGGACTCGAAGCCGTCCGCAAACGCCCGGGCATGTACATAGGCGACACATCAACGCGCGGACTTCATCATTTGGTTTACGAGGTAGTCGACAACGCAGTCGATGAGGCAATGGCAGGTTTCTGCGACAAAATACAGATTACGATTCACATGGACGAGAGCATAACCGTTCAGGACAACGGCAGAGGTATTCCGACAGACCCGCACCCTTACAACGGAAGACCTACAAGCGAAGTAGTATTGACAGTTTTGCACGCAGGCGGCAAGTTCGGCGAAGGTGCTTACAAAGTTTCTGGAGGGCTTCACGGCGTAGGTGTTTCAGTTGTGAACGCTTTATCCGAATGGTTAGTAGTAACTATTGCGAGGGACGGTGTCGAAAAGACTCAGCGTTTCGAGCGCGGAGTACCTGTTACTGATTTGAGCGAGGGTTCACCTGCAAATTGGCAGGGAACACGGATCGAATACATGCCTGACCGTGAAATCTTTGAGGACGTTCACCATTCACTTGACACGCTCAAGAGCCGTTTCAAGGAACTTGCGTTCCTTAATCCCGGCCTTAAAATTTCAGTCCTTGATGAACGCACTAACGAGTCGCGCGAATATTTCTTTAAGGGCGGTATAGGTGCATTCGTGAAATACATTGACCGCGACAGAACGCCTCTGTTCCCCGAACCCGTAGTGCTTTCGGGAACTAGGGATAACATAGCTATTGATGTCGGTTTCGAGTACAACGACGGCTATCAGGAACACATGTACACGTATGCAAACCTGATTCACACGATTGAAGGCGGTACACATCTTGCAGGTTTAAGGTCTGCAATGACACGCGCGTTGAATGAGCTTGCACGTTCGGGAAAGATTCTCCGTGACAAGGAGGAGAATTTATCGGGCGATGACCTCAAGGAAGGATTGACCTGCGTACTGTCTGTGAGACTGAGCGAACCTCAGTTCGAGGGTCAGACCAAAACCAAACTCGGCAACAGTGAAGTCAGGGGAGCAGTAGACTCGTTCATTTACGAGGGATTAATCTCGGCGTTCGAGGACAGGCCCGAAATCGTCAGACCCATTGCCGAAAAAGCAATCCGTGCCAGACGTGCGCGTGAAGCTGCGAAGAAAGCCCGTGAATTAGTCCGCAAGGGTGCAATGTCAGGCATGAGTCTTCCCGGTAAACTTGCTGACTGTTCATCGAAGAAAGCTGAGAACACTGAGCTGTATATTGTTGAGGGCGACAGCGCAGGAGGTTCGGCCAAGCAGGGACGCGACAGAAAATTTCAGGCAATACTGCCTTTGCGCGGAAAGATTCTCAACGTTGAGAAGGCTCATATGGACAGAATGTTAGCGAACCGTGAGATTCAGACGATTATAACGGCATTAGGCTGCGGAATAGGCAATGAATTTGACGCGAGCAAGCTGCGTTACCATAAGATTATTATTATGACTGATGCAGATGTTGACGGGGCGCATATTTCAACATTGCTGCTGACGTTCTTCTACAGACACATGCCCGAATTGCTGTCGCAGGGTTATTTGTATTTGGCACAGCCGCCGTTGTACCGGGTTCAGTACGGCAAAGAAGTTCATTACTGTTACACTGACAGGGAATTGAGACAGAGGGTTGACAGTGCTGCAGATCCTTCAAAAGTAAACGTTCAGCGTTACAAGGGGCTCGGCGAAATGAATCCCGAACAGTTATGGGACACGACTATGAATCCTGCCAACAGAATACTCAAGAAGGTTGAACTTGATGATAATCTTCTTGCCGATGAATATTTCGATATTCTGATGGGCGATAAGGTTGAGCCGAGAAGACAGTTCATCATAGCCAATGCGCGCGAGGTAAAAAATCTTGACGTTTAAGTTGCGTTGTGCTAAAAGCATCGGGATAATTCACCGATAATCTGTCTAGCAACCGATAAGATAAGAAAGTTCAGGAGGAAAATATCAATGGCAGCTACAAACAATGCACAGTACACATATCAGGCAACAAGAATCGCAACGGCAACTAAGGAACAGTTGCTTCTCATAACCTACGACATAGGCATAAAGGCGTGCAGGACAGCCGAGAACGCAATGAATGCGAAAACGCCCGATTACGACACCGCCAACAAAGAGATTATCCGCACTCAGGAAGTAATCCGCGAACTGATGGTAACGCTCAACAAAGAGAGAGGCGGAGACATGGCCGATAAGCTCATGCAGTTATACGAATACATGTATCAGCTGCTTGTCGAGGCTAACATGAAGAAAGAGACCGAAAATTTGAAGACGGTACGCGGAATGCTCGAGGAATTAAAACAGACATGGGAGAGTGCATTGATGCAGCTGCTCCGTAAATATCAGGAAGAGCATCCCGATGACAAGGACCTTCAGAATGCAATGAACGAGCTTGAAGGGAATAAGCCTGAGACTCCTGCAGTTTCATACGCGAAACCTTCGGCGGCAGCGGTTAAAAATGCAAAAGCAGGAAGTTTCACGCTCGCAGGATAAAATTTTAGAGCAGGCAAAGAGTCTCATACAGCGAGAGATAAAATACTGCCGAACGTTAAGGGCAATGATTTCGAGGGAACTTGAAGCCATTGTCCTTAATGGTGATATGGATGAACTGACTAAAGTACTTGAACAGAAAGACGAAATCATTTCGCAGTTACAGCTTCTTGCTGACGGGTGGCGTGATATTCTTGACGAGTCCGGGCTTAAAGGGAGCATAAGCGGAGCTGACAGTTTCGGTGCAATGCTGCTTGAACTGTACCCCGATGATTCGGAACTGCCTGTGTTAATCGAGGAGAGCCGCGAGATTGCGGAGAGTATCATCAGGGCTGAGGACGATGCTGTTTCTGAACTCGAAAAGTATTCTGAAGGTCTCAGGTCTCAAATGTTATCGCGCGCTCATGCCAAGAATGCGGCTGCAAGTTATGCGCGTATGGGAGGGGGGTATTTCTAGTTGACAGTGAAAAAACTGACGGTATTAATACTCGCATTAAGTGTATTCATTTTCCATGTAACCCCATTGTTTTCAGCAGAACAAGACCCTGATTTAGCGAAAGAAGTTGAGATAGGCCGCCGCGCAATGAAACAGATAGAGGAAAAATGGCCTTTAACTTCAGACCCTGCAGTTGTGTCTAAATTGGAGATGATTATACGGAGGCTTGAGCCTTTTATGTCGCGCCGTATAAAATGGGAAGTAAGACTCGTTAAGACGGAAGCGTTAAATGCATTTTGTTTGCCCGGTGGATTTATATTTTTCACTACGGGAATAATTGACGCTCTTAACACCGACTCCGAACTTGCCGCAGTAATGGCTCACGAAATGATACATGCTGACCGTAAACACTCATTGAGAATGGCCGCAGACAGCAGCAAAGTAACGCTCGGAGCATTAGCCGTGATGGTGTTGAGCGGAGGAGCTGTAGCACCGATGATACTGGCGCAGGTAGCACAAATTGCAGTAACAAGCTCATACACTATGGAGCTTGAGGCTGAAGCTGACAGGTACGGGCTTGATGCGCTGATTAAGTCGGGGTATTCGCCTACCGGAATGATAACGCTGTTCGAGCATTTCATGGCCGAAGAGTACAGACAGCCTATACACGAGTACGGTATCTACATGAATCACCCTGAGTCACCTAAGAGACTGGCAGCTGCGGTTAAGACACTTCATGACAGGGGAATACCTATTGAACGGAAGTACTCGTTAGGACTTCTGAGGACTGAGATTAAGGAAGGAACGAATGATATTTCGCTGAATGTTGACGGCCAAGCGGTTGTTAAGGGTAAGAAGACAGCTGATAACAGAGCGGTAATGACATCAATACGCGGTGAACTCGATAAATATTTGCAGCTTGAACTAGCACCGTATGAGATACATGTTGAGAGAGGGTCGCTGTATATAGGGAATCACTTTATCGCAGGGAATATTAACGGAATGACTAAGCCCGATGAGATTCGCAAGAACCTCCTCAAAGTCATAAACTCAGGACGCGCGAAATACCCCACATCAAAATTCTTCAAATAGCAAATAGCAAAACGATACCCCCTTAACGTGAATTACAGTGGTATGAAAACCCCCTGCTATGCAGGGGGGGGGGGATAGCTTCAAGCTATAGGCAGTGCTTCATCAGGAGGCTGCGGAATAGGAGTTAGCGGTCTTGCAGGACTCGCGGTAATCGGCATACTGATGCTGATGAGGAGAAAGTAAAGGCAGAAAAATTTTTCTGTTTATCGTAAAGTGAAAACAGGGTACTCTTTTGGGAGTACTCTGTTTTTTTGTTGTAGAATAGGCAGGAAAATTAATCATAAAAATTCGACGGAGGTATTTTTTTGATGAAGAAGCTGCATTTTGTTTTACTTTGTGTTTTAACGGCACTTTCAGTTTTTACAGTGAGCGGCTGCGGAGGAGGAGGTTCAAATTCAGGGCTGCCCGGCCGTAAACCTGAGCCTGAGCTTAATGTTGTGCAGGTCATAACGATAAATTCTCCTGTGATTGAACGCAACAAACGTTACAGGATTTACAGGGGTGCAAGGCTTGAAGGTATGAACGGTGCGAGAATATTCGCTGCTAACACGGGCAGTGAGGCTGTTCAGTCAGTGATGAACTTGGGCTTCAGTGAGGAAATATTAACGGGCGAAACATTTATCATTGTCAACGACTCGCCTGATGACGCAGCGCATAACGGTGCAGTGATATTCGCGTATGATCCTTCAGGGATTAAGACCGAGCCTCTTGTCGGAGGGAGTGTCTCATTCAGCGGAGGTACACAGATGAGGTACAGGGCATTGAGTCTGACTGATACGGGTGCAGCTGAATTTGAAGGAGCTGTTATGTCAGGGGACGCTCAGGTTTGGGAAAGATTTTCGACTGAACGCGGAACAACAACCTTAGCAGCAGGAAACGGAATTAATCTGAGTTTCATAGAGGCTGACGAAGAATATTATCTGTCGAGAGATGTACCGTTAACGGGAAACGTCTTCAGGATAGTTCGGAGGGTCAACACATTTTCGGGAATAATCGCAGAGTGAACATTCATATGAAGAAACTCCCCCATAATCACGACAGTAACATACAATCAGTGTTAGAGAGGATGCCTGAGAGTGAAAAATTCTTACAGGCAGCCTCTGTTTTTTCGCAGCTCGGTGACGGAACAAGGCTGAAAATTTTGTGGCTGCTGTGTCACAGCAAAGAATGTGTTTCTGATATAGCTGCAGCACTCGGAGTGAGCAAGGCTGTAGCCTCACATCACCTTCAGCTCCTGAGAATGAGCGGCCTCGTAAACGGTACACGTTCGGGACAGGAGATACACTATTCTCTCAACGACACTGAGGAAGCCAAACTCCTCCACAAAACCATTGAAGCAATGTTCAGGATTACATGTCCCTCACAGAGTATTGACCCCAAAAATTAAAGCAGTATAATTCCTTCCGTTAAACAAATATTCAAACAACTATTTGATTATTGAGGTGCTGAAGATATGAATGAGCGGTTGAAGATTATTATGCGTATAATTTCAGCAGCATTAATTTTCGTAGTGCTGAAATTTTTTGATGCTGACGGTATTGTGCCGTTCTTAATCCCTTATTTGATTGCAGGTTATGACGTATTGATTGAGGCTGTTGAAGGCATAAGGGAAGGGGAAATATTTGACGAACATTTTTTGATGGGAGTTGCTACGATAGGAGCATTAATACTCGGTGAATACTCTGAGGCTTGCGCAGTAATGATATTCTATCAGGTCGGCGAATTTTTCTCTGATTACGCTTCCGACAAAACGCGCGAGAGCATAACAGGACTCATGGACTTGAGACCCGATACCGCCGTTCTCGAACATAAAGACGGAACTGTTGAGACCGTTAACCCCTCAGCAGTTTCAACAGGAAGCATAATAGTAGTGAAAGCAGGCGAAAGAATACCGATTGACGGAGTAATTATCGGAGGACATTCGGGTATTGATACTTCTGCGTTGACAGGTGAAAGTATGCCTCGCAATGTCCGTGAAGGCGATGAAGTCCTCAGCGGAAGCGTCAATCTTTCCGGAGTATTAAGAGTCAGAACGACATGCACATTCACTCAGTCAACAGCATCAAAAATACTCGCTTTAATCGAAGACTCATCAGCAAAAAAATCACATTCCGAAAATTTCATCACACGTTTCGCAAAAATATATACACCTGCCGTATGTCTTTGTGCATTTGCACTGGCTGTTATACCGCCTTTAATCTTTGCCGAAAGCTGGCGCACTTGGGCTTACAGGGCGTTGACGTTCTTAGTGGTGAGCTGCCCGTGTGCATTGGTAGTGAGCGTACCGTTAGCGTTTTTCGCAGCTGTAGGCGGAGCAGGCAGGAGGGGTATTCTGGTGAAGGGCGGAAAATTCATTGAGAGGCTTGCTGAAATTTCAGCGGTAATTTTCGACAAAACAGGGACATTAACACAGGGAGTATTTGAAGTATCAGCGGTTCACACCGAGATAATGGAGGGTAATGAACTCTTACACCTGGCAGCCCATGCCGAAAGATTTTCGCCTCACCCTGCTGCAGAAGCATTGAGGCGCGCTTATCCCGATGAAAGAGACTCATGTATTGTTGAGGACGCTGAAGAGATTGCAGGTTACGGAGTGAGTGCTAAGGTGAACGGCGAGACAGTATGCGCAGGAAGTTCAAGGTTGATGGAGAGAGTCGGAGCTAAATGGAAGCCTTGCGACAGAGCAGGGACAATAATACATGTTTCTGTTGACGGTGATTACGCAGGCCATGCAGTGATTTCGGACAGGGTTAAGGACAACGCTAAGTCAGCAGTCGAAATGTTAAGGGCTGAGGGAGTGAATCGAATCGTAATGCTCACTGGCGACAACGAGTCGTCAGCAAAAGAAACAGCCGACTCACTCGGAATAACAGAATGTTTCAGCGGATTACTGCCTGCTGACAAGGCCGAAAAGATCAGGGAAATTCCGGGCGTTAAGGCGTTTGTAGGTGACGGGATTAACGATGCGCCTGTGCTTTCGGGTGCTGACGTTGGGATAGCTATGGGTGCGCTTGGGAGCGATGCTGCGATTGAGGCTGCCGATGTTGTGATAATGGACGACGATTTGATGAAGGTTCCTATGGCCGTCAGAATCTCGCGCAAGTGCATGGGAATAGTCAGGCAGAACGTTTACGGGTCAATAGCGGTGAAGATGCTGTGTCTGGTTTTAGGAGTGTTGGGTTTGGCTGGAATGAGAGCTGCGGTTTTTGCTGATGTAGGGGTGATGGTGATTGCTGTGATGAACTCAGTCCGTGCAATGAGAGCGGACTGAGTTTGTTTTTTTCGTCAACGAAAAAGCTCAGAGTGT
>JAFTBA010000253.1 GCA_017458545.1 Synergistaceae bacterium
CCTGTACCGCCCTCAACGACTCCCTCATGTTTCGCAGCCTTAAACACAGTCCTCCATATGCACATCAAATCGAACGTGAACGACTCGCGTTTAAGGTATTCGCCGTCGAGTCTTGCTTTCTCGGAAATCTCAAGCTCATCGCGTCCGTTAATCTGCGCCCAGCCTGTTAAGCCGGGTTTAATGTCGTTAGCACCGTACTTATCGCGTTCGGCAATGAGGTCGTATTGATTCCACAAAGCAGGTCTCGGCCCGACGATTGACATATCGCCCCTGAGAATGTTGAAGATCTGGGGCAGTTCGTCAACAGAATACTTCCTCATCCATTTGCCGCAATGCAGAATATACTGTTCTGGATTCTCAAGAAGGTGAGTCGGAGTGTCATGGGGAGTATCAGTTCTCATTGAACGGAACTTGTACATGCTGAAGGGCTTTTTGTGAATGCCTATTCTTTTTTGGGTAAAGAAAGCCGAGCCTTTGTCCTCGTGTTTAATGATTAGTGCGCAGACGATCATAACGGGTGCAAGCACTACGAGAGCCGACAGACTCAAAACGACATCGAACAGTCTCTTGAAGAAATGTCTATACATCAATCGTCTCTCTGAAATATTTTATGGTTTCCTTTAAGCCGTCCTCAAGTTTTATTGAGGGCTGCCAGTTTAATTCTTTTTTGGCTAAGTCGATAACGGGTTTACGCTGGGCAGGGTCATCCTCAGGGAGAGGCATATGAATGATTTTCGAGTGTGAGCCTGTGAGTTTAATGACCATTTCGGCAAGCTCAAGCATAGTAAATTCGCCCGGGTTACCGAGATTAACAGGGCCTGTGAAACCGTCACGGCTGTTCATCATTCGTATCATTCCGTCAACGAGGTCGCTTACGAAACAAAAGCTCCTTGTCTGCGTTCCGTCCCCGTAAACCGTAATATCCTGCCCTCTTAACGCCTGAACAATAAAATTACTGACTACACGGCCGTCATCAGGTCTCATTCTGGGGCCGTAAGTGTTGAAGATTCGCACAACCTTAATGTCAACCTTGTGCTGTCTGTGATAGTCGAAGACTAATGTCTCTGCTATTCGTTTGCCCTCGTCATAGCATGAACGTATACCGATAGGATTAACGCAGCCCCTGTAGCTTTCGGGCTGAGGGTGAATTTCGGGGTCGCCGTAAACTTCTGAGGTCGAAGCCTGAAGGATTCTCGCATGACATCTTTTTGCGAGTCCCAAAGTGTTTAACGCACCCATGAAACACGCCTTCGTAGTTTTGATGGGGTCGTACTGGTAGTGAATAGGCGAAGCAGGACACGCAAGGTTATATATCTGGTCACACTCAACGTAAATATTTTCGATTATGTCCTTCCGCAGAAACTCAAAGTAATCATTCTTCATTAAGTGCCTGATGTTACGTTTCTGACCCGTGAACATATTATCGACACAGATAACATCATTGCCCTGTTCCAATAATTTTTCGCACAGGTGTGAACCGATAAATCCTGCTCCGCCCGTAACTAATATTCTCTTTCCTGAATTTATTGACATGTTAAATTTTTTGTTTTAACCTCATACGACTAAAATTTATCGGAAAATTATAACATGTATCTACTGCTTAGCATGTCAAGAATGTGAACAGATAATTTCATCACACAAAAAAACAATACCCTGCCCCTAATCAGAGGACAGAGTATTATTATTTTAGTTCATCTTACAGGTCAGCAAGCAGCCACAGGAATCCATACCCCTCAAGAGTTACCTGAACGTTAGAATTCCCAGTGAACTCATCACCGGTAATCATATTCCTGTAGTGGAATATCCCTCCGAGATTCTCATTCGTCCTGAACGTCTGAGACTCATCGCTGAAATTAAAGAACGCCAGCATTTTTTCCTTCTGAGTCTTCTCGCCGTAATACCTTCCGATTCCGAGAACATGATTGTTCCCCGTCTCTACAAGCCACGTATCTGCCTCGTTCGCAAAAACTGCCTGCGTATCCCTCAATGTCATCAGCTTACGAACAGCGTTGAAGATTTTTCCCTGCGGTGTGCTCAAATCATCGCGTTTCTCCGCGTCCTCCCAATGAAACGCACCCCTGTGAACATACCTGCTGTCAGCTGCCTTATCAGGATCGGGGCTGTCGTGGTAACTGTAATCGTTCAGCTGCCCTATCTCATCTCCGCTGTACAGCACAGGTATACCGCTCTGTGTGAAAAGAAATGCGTGAAGCATAATATCCAGTTTAACGGCCATGTCCTTGTTGCCGCTTTCCAGTCCGCAAAGTGATGCAGTAGTTCCGCACATTCTCGCGTCACCGAGTTCGGGAGCATCATTATACGTCTCACCTCTTGACGGCGATCCCCTGAAATCACCCTTGAAGTAATCGTTGAGGAACTTTTTGTGCGCTACCTCGTCAATGCTGAACGTCCTCAGGTAATCGTAATCGAGTCCCCAGCCTATATCATCATGGCACCTCAAATAGTTCAGGAATACATAC
>JAFTBA010000254.1 GCA_017458545.1 Synergistaceae bacterium
AACAGACAGCTCAAATTCAAGGGCATGTTCTGCTTGAAGTTCAACATTGTCGTCATTCTTGTAGCTTTTGTATTTATCGTTCAGTTGAGCATAACTGCTTCTGCCGAAAAGCGTTGCATACTTCATTATCTGTTCAACAGCATTACTGCCCGCATTACCCCGCTTCAGTTCAAAAATTACCAGATTACCCTGTGCATCAAGTGCGAAAATATCAGGTTCTTCCTGCATTGCCCTTTCCTGAAAAATCGGCATAAGCGATAGCTCTCCAAAGTGGTTAGCTAAAAGATTTTCCAAGTCCTTTTCATTTCTCTGAAGTTCGGAATAATCATAATAAGGCACAGGCCTAATTACTCTACCTTCATCTTCGTAACGATATAGCATGAAAAACACCTCCAAATATTTTAATGATGCCAGATATTCCTGTCGCGTAATAACTCAACGAGGCTGCATCGCGTGTTCTACCTGCGTCTTCATGGCTAAAGGCGTTTTCTTTTCTTTCTTTGTTACTGTTGCTCCTGCTTATCCTGTTTCATCGGTCTGTTTTTAGGTTTCTTCCGTTTCGCAAAACTGCCTCCCTGAGGTTTCCCCTGCGGTTTCACTTTAGCCTTCTGCAAATCCTTCCTGTCAGCTTTCGTTCCCTTATGCTTAAACGCCTTCGCATTAACTTTAACTCCTCCTTTGGCCTTCATGCGTTCGGCTCGCGCTTTAATCGCTGCTATTCTCTCGGCAGCTTTGCGCTTTTTCTCGGCAAGCTCTTTATCCTCTCCCCATTCCTCACCGTTAAGCACGGCCTCCTTAAAGTCGGGGAACTCCGAAATCGCTATTCTCACAAGTCTGCCGGTCGGAAATCTTACGTTCACAAGCTCATGCCCAACATCAAGACTCTCAAGCGTATATGCTCCCCTGTCAGTCTTTATCTTCGAGCCCGGTCCGGGAAGTTTAGACCACAGTTCAGAATATAATTCCTTCTCGTAGGACATGCAGCACATCAGTCTTCCGCATAATCCCGAGATTTTCGTAGGGTTCAAAGCAGAACGCTGTTCCTTAACGATTCTTATGCTTATGGGACTGAAACCCCTCAGCCAATAACCGCAGCAGCATGGCCGTCCGCATGAAGCTATACCGTGAACTATACGCGCTTCATCTCTTATGCCTATCTGCCTCATTTCTATTCTCGTCCTGAACTCATACGCCAAATCCCTCACATATTCCCTGAAATCTACCCGCTGTTCGGCAGTAAAGTAAAAATATAACTTCCTCCTGTCCAACATGTATTCAACATCTACAAGTTTCATGTTAAGTCCGTGTTCAGCTAGTATGTCGCGCCCTATAAGCAATACTTCCTCCTCATCATGACGGCACATATAATAATTCTCTATGTCCTCCGCATCAGCTTCCCTCACAAAATCTACGTCCTGTAATACTGACTCTGACGCTTCCTCGAACTTTATCGTGTTACGCCTGTAACTCTCTTCCTGTTCCTCCGTTAATTTTCCGCCGGGCAGTCCCATCTCATAACCCCTCGATGTCCTCACTACTGCCCAACGGGGACGCTCAAGATTAAAATTAATGTTGTTCCTTATACGCGCAAGCCCTAAATATCTCGGCTTACCGAATATCGTTAAGTATATGTTCAATGTTCTCAGTTCCCTCTCTCAGTGTAAGAAGTATTAAATCGCAGAGCATTGCCGAAGATAAATTTTTCTGAGACGAGATTATCCTCAGTTTCTCTACCGTCAAGGCAATATCAGGCTGCCCTGCCTCAAGCATGTATGATGACCATGACGCTAACTCATTGCTTATCATTTCGGTATCGTTATTCCTGTAAGCATTGCCCAGCCAGTTGACCCACTCAACAGGGTCAAGCGGAATACTTCGCGGAACAATCACTTCGTCAGAAATTAACGTGCTGAATCTCGACCGGCTCCGCAGCGTAGGCAGAAATAACCTCCCGTCCTCCATCAGAAATAAAAGCACTGCATGTTCAGGAGGTTCTTCGGCAAGTTTAAGCAGACTGTTAGCAGCCTGAACGTTAAGTTTATCCGCACACCTTATCACTGCTAAACGCCTCTGTGCCTCCATAGGTTTCAATGCAAGCCCGGCTATAAGTTCGCGGCATTCGTCAATCTTAGGGGGTTTATCGGATGTACCTGTGATGATTAAATCAGGGTGTGATGCTCTCCATGTTCCGAGTATCATTCCTGCAAGCGTCTCAATGATTTCGTCATGCCATTTCAACGGTGAAGCTATCGCACGGCAATGCGGAATATTACCCGATGAAGTCTCATTGAGAATCTCCTGCCACGTTACATTAACAGCGAGATCAGACATCCCTTAATCTCCTCCATTAACGCAAGTGCTTTAGTCCTGTTGCCCTCGTACAAAAATGCCTCCTCTAACTCCTCCATAGCCTTACCTGCACGTTCAATAGTTACGTACATTTTGCGGTCAGTCTTTCGCCATCTCATGTCGCGTTTTATGCGCAGTCCTTTGGCAGCCCTCTTTAACAGTTCATGAAGAACGTTCCTGTACTCCTCGATTAAACGTCCTCCGGGAAAAACAGAAAGTTTATCCGACAGCTCATAAAGTCTGTCGAGCAAATCTTCTAACTCGCTCGCCTCCATAGCTGCGTCAAACGAAAACGCTGATGATGCTATTGAGTTCGCAGGACTTGCGTGATTACCTGTACTGCTTCCGCCGTATTCTATTCTCGGCTGGGACGGGGCTGAAGGTTCACCGCTCCTGCGCTTAATCTGAATAGCACTCACGTTACGGCCTCCAAACGCAAAATTACAGCCCTGAACACTTCATCTTCACTCATATTCACGCAGGGTATACGGATAAATTTTTGGGGCTGACTGTCAGCTATACGCCTGTAAGACTCTGAGACCCTCTTCATAAGGTTAAGACCTTCGGCTTCAAATTTATCGTTTTTATTTCCGCGTGCCTTTACACGTTTGAATGCTGTTTCGGGCGGAACATCAAG
>JAFTBA010000255.1 GCA_017458545.1 Synergistaceae bacterium
ATAAGCACTGCGAAACTTCCTACACAGTCCTCAAGGGCAAGCAGACCTTTTTTGACGTGGTCGCGTGAGTTCATGTAGAGTTTGGGGATTGAGCCTCCTGCGACAACGGCGATGTTCTTTCTTGCGCCCGAAGCAACCTGAGCGGCAGCGTTAATCATAGCGTTTACGGGGCCGGCGCAGAAGCCTCTGACATCGCAGCCTGAAGCGTTAGTACAGCCGGCTACTTCAGCAATAGCCTTAGCGAAGTTACCTCCTGCCCTCTGACCTACATCACCTGCACCCTCCTCACTGCACTCAATCACGAAATCGAGGTCTAACGGGTTCATGCCGCTGTTCTTGAGGAGGTGTAACAGTGCGAGTACTCCTGACGCTTTGCCTGCTAAGTTCTCCATGAGTACGTGAGCCGTGAGGCAGGGGTCAGTGGGGTGTCCGCTTCTTATGCAGCCTACGACTTTACCGCCGAAATAGAGGGCGAGTCCTTCACGTTCTTTAACTTCTGTTTCAATCTCAGCGAGTTCGTGCATATTTTTGGTACGGACGACTCTTTTAACGATAGCCTCAGTGATTACGGGGTCATCGGCTAATTTTTTGCTGACCTGTTCGGCAAAAGTTTTTTCGAGCCATACCAGTTCAAACTCATCACATGCACTGATTAACCCTAAGAACTCATCTTCGGGCATAAGCTCACCGAATTTCCCGTAGCGTTTAGCTTTTTCGTCGGGCAGTAAGTTGTCTACCCAAGGGGTTTTGAGTCCTTCGAACTCCTCATAGCTTATACCGCCGATGTAAGTCTGGTTAGGCGCGTAGTGGAGTGCATGATCGTAGCTCTGAATGTGTTTAGGGAGAGCCTCGAGGTATTCCTGTTCTTTACCGCTGTGTGATGCTTCATAGGGTGTACCGCCGTAACGCGAGCCCGTTTCGGGGGCGTGGTTAAGGCAGTATGAGTAGCTTTTGATTCCGACTTTTGACATGATTAAATCAATCTCCATTTGGGTTAATTAAAATAATGCCCGGAGGATTTTCAGGTTTTGAAGTCCCCCGGGCGTTGAGTTTCCGGATGTTACTATTCGATAACGTTCTTGCTGTACTGATCGCGCATTCCTTTGACTGCTTCGGCTAACGCATCGGGGTCAAGCACCATTTCCATCATTGAAATCTGCTCTTCCCAAGCTGCGGGGTCGCATTCGGCTCTGATTATCGGGTCAAAAATATGATATACAGGGAGTTCCAACGAAACTCCGGCGAGGGGTCCTGCATAAGTCGGATCTCCTGCTGTAACTGTCTCAGCGTAAATCTCTGCGCCTTCCGCGTCAGAGCTGCCAAGTATTACAACGCAGTCCGTTCCGTATTTTTCTCCAGCATCTTTTACGCGCTGCTGGTTCTGCAGGTCCATCGCTCCTGCGGCCGTTCAGACAAAGCACTCGGTTGCCGAGAAAATTATCTCAGCACCGCTGTCCTTGAGACATGCTTCCATTGCAGGTCCGGGAACACCGTCGCGCTCACCGAGAAGCAATAATTTCTTTCCTGCAAGTTTCCCCATGTCTGACACCATCCCTTCTGTAAGATTAAAATTTTTTTGCTGATTTTTTGTTGAATTATTTTTATTCCGTATGCTGATTACACTTTAATTTTCTTTTCGCTTTTTGTTACTGCGCTTATTCCTTAGCCCATGAGTTCATCGACCTTAGCGGTGATAGTCTCAATCGTAAGGTCATCGCCTCCGAGCCTTGCTACCTCTGCGCCGTCCTTATAGAACAGGAACGTGGGCTGAGCCATTACCGCAGGGCGTACCATCATAGCGACTCTCCTGTTCTTTGACGTGTCGACTGAACAGAACTTGAACTTGCCCTCGTACTTAGGGTTATCGGCAAGCTCGTGGTACTTGGGCATCAATGCCATACAAGGACCGCACTTAGGCCCCCAGAAGTCCAGCACTGCGGGTACAGAGCTGTTCTTGAACTCGGCCTCGAAATTTTCCTTTGTGATTTCCGTGATTGCCATTTGATTCTTTTCACCTCGCTTGATTTTCGGAATATGTGTATTTTCCTCAAAAACACCCGTTCCCGTCAATACGTAATTCATAAGATAATAGCATAATGTTTTTTGTTATGGCGCAAAGTGTATGAAGACCGTAAAATTTTAAATGCTGATAACATTTTTATTCCAAGATAATTTTTCAGGACACTTTAATTTTCAACAGACCGGTTTTTTCATGAACGTTTTGATTCGTGAAGGACGGTTAAGTTTATGTTACGTTTAATTTTTGAACGTACATTTTCAGAAAATATTAAGGATGTGAAATTCAATAATGAAACTTGAAATCGGAGCATTTCACGTTAAGGATATTAAGTTCGGCGACAAAACCGCTTACAACTCAGGTATCCTTACGGTGAACAAAGAAGAATTGCTCAAAGTCGTAAAAGAGGACGAGCATATTACAACAGCAGACTTCAAAATCGTACACCCGGGCGACAACGTAATACTCTGCCCCGTTAAAGAAGCTGTTGAAATGCGCTGCAAAGTTTCGGGAGGACACGGTATATTCCCCGGCGTTCTCTCTGAGATGGAAGTAGCAGGGTCAGGCCGTACACACTGCCTTCAGGACTGCTCACTCATCGTAGTTGGTGAACACGCAGGAGGATTCCAGGACGGCGTTATCGCTATGGGCGGTAAGTATCAGCACCATACGATTTTCGGCGACATGGTCAACTTAGTACTCGTTGCCGACACTGATGAAGAGTTTGAACGCCATGAACAGCAGAAAAAGAATCACGCTCTCCGCTGGGCAGGCAAGAGACTCGCTGAATACATCGGCCAGTGCGTGAAAGATTTAGAGCCTGAGAACATTGAAGTCTACGATTTACCGTCAATCTACGAGAGAAGCGAAGAAGTCAATAAACTTCCCAGAGTAGTCTACGTTCTTCAGCCCCAGACACAGATGGAAGCTATGGGCTATAACACCCTCATCTACGGCTGGGACGGTAACCATATTCTCCCGACATTCATGCACCCGAACGAATTACTTGACGGCTGCATGGTATCAGGATCATTCATGCCTACGTCATCGAAAATCTCAACGTATGAGTTCGCAACTAACCCCATGATTAAACGTCTCTATGCTCAGCACGGTAAGACAATTAATTTCTTGGGCGTAATCATGTCGACGCTCAACGTCAAAATGGACGAGAAAGTCCGCTGTGTAAAAATGGCAGGCCAAATCGCAACCAGTCTCGGCGCACAGGCAGCAGTTGTTGCCGAAGAGGGTTACGGTAACCCTGATGTTGATTACACTGCAATGCTCGTTGAACTTGAGAGGCTCGGCATTAAGACAGTAGGACTCTCTGACGAATGCACAGGACGCGACGGCGCTTCACAGCCCTTAGTGTCAATGAACCCCGCGACTAACGCACTTGTTACGACAGGCAACGTCTCCCAGATGTACGAGTTCCCCGCAGGTATGGAAGTAATCGGCGAACTTGAAGCTCTCGCAAGAGACGGCAACTCAGGCGGCTGGGAAGGCTGCATAAGACCTGACGGATCATTTGTGATGGAGAACAACGGTATGTTCTGCGCGAACCATATCAGCGGCTACTCCATGAGAACATGTGCGGATTTCTAGCAGAAAAGGGGTGAAACGAATCATGAAAGCTATACATTACATCAATCAGTTCTTTGGACAGATAGGCGGAGAAGACAAAGCAGATCAGACTCCGATTTTCCATGACGGTTTAATCGGATGCTCAATGATGCTCAATGCTATGGTCAAACCTGACATCGAGGTTACTAACACAATCGTTTGCGGAGACAACTACATCACCAATCACACTGAAGAGGCACTCAAGGAAATTTTTGCGTTCCTCGACACTAAAGAGTTCGGAATGTTCTTCGCAGGACCTGCATTCATGGCAGGACGTTACGGTGTAGGCTGCGGAATCGTCTGCAAAGCCGTAAGCGAACGTTATCATGTTCCCGTAATCACCTCAATGAACGAGGAGAACCCCGGCGTTGAGGAATACAAGTCAGTCGCATACATCTTCAAGGGCGGACGCAAGTCAACGTTCATGAAGGCTGACGTTACAGCGATGGCCAAGTTCGCGGTGAAAATCGCTAAGGGTGAAGATTTACTGCCTGCACAGCAGGAAGG
>JAFTBA010000256.1 GCA_017458545.1 Synergistaceae bacterium
GCAGGACTCGCGCTGTCGCTGGTGCTTTTGATTTTTTGCTCTGATGTTTTCGCACTGTCAGGAGACGACCACGCAGGGCTGTGGAACGATGTATTCGGAGTTCAAGACAGAGCAGCAAGGGAGAAAATTCAGCCCCTATGGGAAGCAGCTCAGAACGTTATTGACGACTACAAAAAAGATTACGATAAACTGAAAGAAAAATTCCCTTGGTTCAAATTTAATAGGACTGACACCCACAGATTATTATTTCACTGGGGCTTCAACGCTGACCCTAAGAGACATTCGCCGCTCGTCAGACAGGTTCGCTTACGCCTGAAAGATCACCCTGACTCAAAGAATCAAGAGAGGGAATTTTTCTCTTACCTCGCAACAAACATTCAGGCAGGACGAAACAGAGATCTCATCAAAGCCGTTACATCAGTAACAGGAATACCGACAGCTCGCGGCTACGCCAACGCAGTCGCAACGATTATCTATGACGTTCACCTTCTCGGCGACTACATGACGGTCAACACATCAGCACTCCCTAAGATTGACGAAATCGAAAATGACATAGTGCAGAACGGATTAAGCAAACTCATCGCCGGAGGTGATAAGTCCGAGAGGCTCAAAAAAATTGACGATGAACTCAAAGCCTCAATTCGTGCAGGCAGAGGACGAATTAACAGTGTTCGCGCCATGCTCCTCTCTGAGACCGTCAAAAAATATCTCCCTCAGATTCTCAATGAACGATTCAAAAAGACTCTTTCAGAAAAAGGAATCACGATTACCGAGCATTGATGATAAAATATCGTCATTCCACATGAAAAGTGAGAAGGAGGAAAATTTAGTGAAACGTTTAATTTCATTGCTGCTCGTGCTGCTCACAGTGTCGGCCTCTTCACCTGCTTACCCCGAAGAAGAATATGACCCTCAGCACACCATGCTCGCCTTGAACATGGCGATAGTCTCTATTCACAGGATAGTGTCAACTCAGGACAGAATCATTCTCGACCAAGAGTACAACACTATCATCAACAAGCTGGCTCTCGGAAACATTGAGAGCGACTACGAGATGACCGGGCTATTCGCCGAACTGATGAACTTCATTACGGGCAAGGGGCTTCGTCAGGAAGAAGCTCAGAGATTTCAGGAGCGTTACAACCGCAGGGAACAGAGACAGATTATCAACGCTCTGTCAGGAATCAGGGCTTACGGCGGAAACCTATGGAGCTGGCTCGGAAGTCTTGCGACCTCTTGCGTGTCGTCATACTTCACTTATCACTCTGCAAAAGGCGAACTCCTTGAGGGCCTCAATGATGATTTATGGCAGTTGAAGAAAGAAGAGATTGAGGACTGCAACTATCTTCAAGTGAAACTGCTAAATTCATCGTGGAACCTTCTCCGTCAGTACAAGCTGCCCGACGAGTACAGACTGACTCAGGAGACTCTTGACGGTTATTACAAGGCCGTGAACGAGGCTGACCCTGCGAAGCGTCTGCGAATGCTGCGAGCGCGGAACGTTGAGAAGAATTTTCAGGTTTATCCGCCCTACTGGTACTACAGGGCGAAGGCGGCTCAGGAATCCGGCGATGACTCTGAGACGTTGAAGTGCTGGGACAAGTTCGCGGAAGTCTGGCGGCCTGTTCTGAGGAATGACCCGTACAAACTTGAGGAAGCGAAGTACAGGGTTCAGAGGCTGGCGAAGGACTCAGAGGGTAAGCGTGAGGAGATTCGGCGTTTGCTCGGAGTGATTCAGGACAACACGACGGCAGGGGATTGGAGCAATAATCTTTTTGCAGGAGTTGCGTATTTCCTTTTGGGCGACAAGGACGAGGGGATTGCTTGTGTTGAGGTGAATGTTGATTTCGGCTACGAGGAGACCGTGAGCAAAATGCTTCTTGCCGAGATGAAGAAGGGCGAGCTTGACGCATTTACGTTGTATGCGCTGCAGGATGACATAAGGAATGCAATCGGGAAGCCTCAGACGAAACAGGCTGAAGTGAAACAGCCTGAACCGAAAAAGCAGACTTCAGGAAAACGGCGTGATTTGACGAAAGAGGAGATTATTGCGGTTACTAGAAAATATGGCTTTGTTACGGCAGATACGATTCCATCTCATGTAGCACATACTCTTGCTATTCCCGAAAATACTAAAATATTAACTGAATATCACTGGCTTCTTCTAGGTAATACAGCTGTAATGTGCTTTGGTTACAACAGGGTTTATTGGACTAAGGGCTTCTTCAGCAAAACAGGTAGTTCCATGAGCTATGATGATTTGAGGAATGACCCCAAAGTCACGTACGCTTACCTGCAAGAGCTGTTCAAGGATTTCCCTTCTGAAGTTGTGCCGACACTGATGGAACTGAAAGAACTGGAGTAGCGATAATAGCTGAGAAATACAACAGGCTGACGTGTGCGAACTTGTCAGCCTCAATGTTCTCAACACTTAGGAAATTTTCCTCCAAGCTGAGATGCCCTTTATCGGAATCTGGGCATTACGTAATGGTGGATTGTTTTTTTGTGTTGAGGGAACTTCTGGCAATCCTGTAGAAACTATTATTTGAGTTTTCGACCCCTCATACACATCACCGTTAGTATCAATTAGGAAAACCTTATCCTGATAATTTTTAGGGTCTGGATCTGGAGTAATAGTAATAGTAAGGCTAGGATTATTAGAGGGACCTCCAATATTTGTAGTAACCACTGCACTTCCCTGACTTTTAACAATAGCCATTTTATTCACCTCCTTAATTTTTATAGACTTTTTGTATGTTATTCTTTGTAATTATGTTTGTCAACAAAAAACACCCTCCGTTCCGCTGAGGATTGGAGGGCTAAAATTATTCGTTCTCTAATTCGATTGCAGGCATCAAGTTATTGTTTTCCTCAATACGCAACATTCTGATGTCCGTCACGCATTTGGAAAGCCACTGCAATTTTTTAGAGAGCTTTTGAATCAATATAACGCACCTTACAGCGTCTATTGTCTCA
>JAFTBA010000257.1 GCA_017458545.1 Synergistaceae bacterium
ACGAATGACAGATAAAGTTGTGGTAGTACCCCACCGTTCCAGTAGGAATTCCAAACTTGGTCACTCCCTGTGCAGAATGCATCAGCATCACTCTTGTAGTCCGCAAAATCTTCCATACTCGAACAGACTTTTTCTTGACTATTTAAGTAATTTTTCCTAAACTCTTCAAAAACATATTTTTTTCTATAAGCCATCATAAGTAAAAGTGGAAATTTTATAATGGTCTTAATAGATGACCTTTTTATAATATTAATAAAAGCTTTACGATTGTCAATATCAGTTAAAGCTCTTCTATAGCTTAGATTCTCAGCACGAGTCTGCCTCTTATAGTTTATAATACTAACATCACAACCATGATTTTGCATAAAAATCTGTGTTGCGAATGCCTGAAGTAGTGATCCATAATTATTTACCGCTTGAAGAGTTATAAGATCAATTTTCATGTTTTTACCCCCTTTTTATGTAAAGATATATTAAGTATAACATAACATATATAAAAAAATCCCCCCGACTCACATCGAGGGGATTAATTTTTTATCAGCTTTTACTCGGCTTTGTAGTCCTTCGTCAGAACAACAGCAACCTGTTTCGCGTCCTCATAAGGTTCCGAGAAGTCAGTGAACATTTTGCGTTCCTCATTGACCGTTATACCAGCGCAAATCATATCGACCTTCCCCGAATTAACAGCCATGAACAGCGAGTCAAACGGGTAAGCTATAATCGCAAGTTCCTTATCGAGTTTCCCTGCGATTAACGCGCACATCTCAATGTCAATCCCAGTGTAACCGTCCCCGACCTTAATGTCATAAGGAGGAAATCCCGACTCAGTTCCGAGATATAACTTTCCGCCCTTAGCACCGACATGAAGGTCAATATCTTCAGGTTTAGCCGCAGTAGGGTCTTCCTTGTACTTGAGCATTATTTTCTCAAGCGAGCCGTCTGCTTTAATCTCGGCAAGTGCCTTGTTGACCTTGTCAAGCAGTTCTTTGTTACCCTGTTTGAAACCTATTGCGTACTGTTCAACCGTTAATGCCTCAGGAAGTATCTTGAGAATTTCGGGGTCATTCTTCACAAACTGTGTCGCAGGTGCTTCATCCATGATTGCGCCCTGAATTTTGCCGACCTTCAACGCCTGTATTACGTCCGTTGCTTTCTCGTAAGTGATGAGCTGATCTTTAGTTTTGTCGCCGAGCATCTTTTTGGCAATACCCTCAGCAATCGTACCGCGCTGAGTACCGACCTTAATGTTGACAAAATCATCGGGCTTCGCAATGTTGAGACCCTCTGCAAAACAAATTCCTGCCGTCAACGCTAACGTCATGATGATTAATGCAAGTTTCTTCATGATACTTCTTCCTCCGTTGCAATAAATTTGTCTTTCAACGCAGGTTATTATACATGAAATTTTCAGCTTGTAAATATAGTTTCATCTCACTCATCAATACTAAACTTTTGTTTACTATCAGCAGAAAGAATCATTACAGGATTGTTAGCCTTCATCATCGTTAATGAAGGAGTGAGAGGTTTCGATGAGACCGCCGAAATCTGTACAGCTCCGAAATTCTCCCAGCCCTTCAGAATCTCATATGCCTCTGCAAAAGTCTCAAGCGTTACGCACGCAGCAACAACTCTAACACACTCATCAATCCTCGAAATGTATTTCAGTATTCCCGAAAGTTCACCGTCTGAACCCCCTATGAATACGTGAGTCGGTTTCGGCAGTTTAACTATCGCTTTGAGCGCGCGCTTCCTGTGAACCGCTATGTTGTGGAGATGGAATTTTAACGAGTTCCTCCGAATTAATGCTGCCGCTTTGGGATTGCATTCTACAGCGTGAATGTCGGCAAAAGGATTTTCATTCCCTGCACTAACGCTTATGCTCCCGGAACCTGCTCCTATGTCCCAAAAAACTGAATCACCTTTAAGCTCAAGAACCGTCATTATCACCGAACGTACTGACTCATTGGTCATCACTATATTTTCACTCCTAATAAAATCTTCATCGCGCAGGTGCATACGTTCAGGAGCGTAAGGCTTTGAGTTCCTTATGAGAATGATTGAGAGCGACGGGAATTTATGTTCGCTAAATTCACAGGGCGTTCCCCGAAATATTTGTTCGTTTTCTCCCCCTAAACATGAGCCGATTACTACGTCAATATTTTTGAGACATTTAAGGTTTTTACACGCCCATGAAGGAGACATGACTCCGTCGCAGAATAATATTGTGATCCGTTTCCGTTCAACAGTGTTAAGAAGTTCCCTTCTGCTAATCTTCAGGCCATGCCCTGAAATTATCGCAGCGTCATGCCAAGTTTCACACGCAGCTGCACATACTGCCTGCAGCGAACTTATACCGGGCAGAACAGTAAGATTTTCGTTAGGGAAATGGCGTTTGATTATCGGAAGAAGACTGAATATACCTGCGTCACCCGAAACTAGCATAACAACTTTACCAGATTCATGAACGAGATTCCACCAAGCCATTATATGAATTACTTTCTTATCGGGAGGAACGAATGCGCGCAGTCTTTCATCAACAAAAACTACATCAGCCTCTTCAACAGCTTTCTTAACTTCGGG
>JAFTBA010000258.1 GCA_017458545.1 Synergistaceae bacterium
GTGACGGTGAACTGCATTCGGCAAAAGAGGTACGGGAAGTAATCGCCGATACGATGAAGCTCACTGCTTCAGACAGAGCAGAAATGTTACCCAGCGGCAAGCAGAGCACATTTGACAACCGTATAGCTTGGGCAAAAACATATTTGGCTAGGGCAGGGCTTCTGGAAAACCCTCAGCGAGGAAAATACCGTATCACCAACGAAGGAAGAAAAGCCCTCGAATCAGGTGCATTGATAGATCTTGATTATCTCGACAGGTATGAATCGTTCAGAAATTTTCACTCTGTATCCCCTGAAATTCATTCTGAAACAGTACAGGAAGAAACAGACGAATCGCCTGCGGAACTTCTTGACACGGCATATAAGCAGGTAACCGATGTTCTTGCAGGTCAGTTAATGGACGAAATCATGCAGCTTTCACCTGACGGTTTCGAGAAATTAGTGGTCAAATTACTTCTCAGCATGGGTTACGGAAACGGTATCGATAATGCAGGTATGGTAACTCAAATGTCAGATGATGAAGGTATTGACGGAATCATCAAAGAAGACCAGTTAGGTTTCAGCAGCATTTACATACAGGCAAAGCGTTGGAAGCCCGAACAGACAGTAAACAGACCTGAGATACAAAAGTTTGTGGGAGCTCTTTATGGTAAGCAGGCTCAAAAAGGTTTGTTCATAACAACAGCAAAATTTTCATCAGGTGCTGTCCAATATGCTGAGAACCTTTCAGGCGTTAAAGTCGTCTTAATTGACGGTGCTGCTTTAACGCGCCTCATGATAAAACATAATGTAGGTGTTTCGGTCGAACACGTTTACGAAATCAAAAGAGTAGACAGTGATTTTTTCTTGGAAGAACTTTAGGATCAAGAGGTGAAAAATTATTTTGGTTAACATAGGCGTACTTCATGAAATTGAAGACATATATACGGTCTGGCCTAACGGTTCAAACGGTTTCACTGAATGGCTCGCAAATGAAGAGAACATTAACCTTCTCTCGGAGTCAATAGGACTCGGATTATCATCCGAAGAAAAACGCTCCCTCATCGGAAATTTTCACGGCAGCGTTTTAGCCTCATCATCCGAATCCGAGACTGACCGCTGTATTATCATCGTCAGTAATCTCTCACCTGTCAGCGATTCCGAAATAGGTCAGCTCATGACTTCAGTGTCTCAAAAAAATGCTGACGTTATCGTCTGGATACTCCGTAACCCTGACGCTAAACACAAAATTTTTGCTGACTGGTTAAACTCACACACTGCTGATTACACGTCAATATATCTCTGCACTATAAGGCTCTTCAAAATAGGAAACTCGGAACCTGCCGTTAAATTTGAAGTCGTTTCACATCCCAATAATAACGCCGTTAATCACCCTAAAATTTCAGATAACACACAAGATATTGAGAAGTTACGTTTTGATTACTGGAATGCTTTTCAGGATTATGCTTTTGACGGAGGAAGTAACCCTAAATTCGCAGCAAGTTACAAACGATGGCAGACCTCTTCAAATTACGGCGTTGTTTTCGGAACAGGCCGTTCAGGGTGCAGCATTATCATCGCAAAAACTAAAGACGACCTCGAAGCAGGACTCAACATTACGGACGACAGAGAGCTGTTCAATTACCTCATAGCACGCAAAAATATTATCGAGTCCGAGTGCGGTTTAATTTTTGACTGGCTTGAACTCTCTGACAAAAAAGGCAACCGCATTCGCACTAAAAAATCCCCCGCTCCGCTCAGCGACAAATCATCATGGCCTGAGCAGTTTGAATGGATAATGTCATCAGTCCTCAAAATCCGCGAGGTCTTCGGAAAATTCATTAAGGAGTCAGACAATGAACACTAACATAATCACATCAAGAGTCGAGAAATTAAGAGCGTTAATGAATGATAAAATGCTTGACGTTTTTTTACTTGTTGTTGACGAACGCGCTAACTCTGAAAGCTGTCATTATATTTCAGGTTTCAGAGGGAGTTCGGCAGGGTTAATCATCACTATGAACGACTCTGTTCTCATAACTGACGGACGTTACGCAACTCAGTCAAAATTACAGTCGCCTTTCAAAATCATAATTCAGTCCGACAAATCAATCCCTCAATACTTGGCCGATGCCGTTAATGAA
>JAFTBA010000007.1 GCA_017458545.1 Synergistaceae bacterium
CGATATTGCAGTTGTCCCCGAACCTGCAAAAGGGTCGACAATCAATTTTGCATTAGTCGATGAAATTATGCGGTCAGTCAATTCTTCGGGGTAAGGCGCAGGATGAGGGTTATTCATTTCCTGCGTAATCTCCCAGACATCACCGAGCCTGTTAGCCTTATCAGCAAGCCTGAAACCCGGCTTCGCTATGAGATATATCACTTCATATGTCGGGAGAAAATATCCTGCGTTGAAATTTATACCTCCCTTGCGCTTCCAGATTATTATCTGGCGGACGGGAAAGCCCTCTAAAATTTCGTGCCTGTCCTGCAAAATTCCGTTCTGAACTCTCCACTTGTGATTGTAGAATATTGCCCCGTCATCTTTCAGCAGTCTCATCATTTCATTAAGGCATTCTCTCTGCCATAGGCAATACTCATCATAAGGCATAGCATCATCATGACCCTTATAACCTGATATTAACGCGGCATTAGACCATTTGCCTCCGCGTCCGTCCTTCATGCCGTTGCCTGATGAGTTTTTGAGATTATAGGGCGGTGACGTAACAAACAAATCAACGCATGAATCATCAATACCCCTCATAAATTCAAGGCAGTCAGCGCAGATTACTTTATTTCTGAAATCATCTGCCCTCATTTGAAATGACTCACTGCCTCAGTCAAATCATCAGCCAGTTTGTTCATAGTCTCAGTGTCATCAGCAACCTTCTTAACGTTAGCGGCTATATCACCTATTGAGGCTGCTACTTCCTCATTTGTTGCTGAAGTTTCTTCCGAAATTTCCGCTAAACTGTTCACTGCCTGCTGAATCGTATTCTTTATCCCTTCAAGCCTCGATGTTATCGCTGATACTGAGTCAATCTCCTCAAGTGATGTCCTTATTTCGCCGTCAAGTTCCCTGAACTTCTCCTGTGCTGAAACAAGCTGTTCCCTCTCATCGCTTATGATCTTCCTCATTGCCTCAGCTGCTTCAACGCATTCACCCGATAACGCTTCGACTTCGGCAACAATTTCACGTATCTGTTCTGCAGACTCGTCAGACCTCTCTGCAAGTTTCTTTATCTCTCCTGCTACTACTCCGAATCCCTTTCCTGCTTCGCCTGCTTTAGCTGCCTCAATACTTGCGTTCAACGAGAGCAGATTAGTCTGAGATGCTATGTCCGAGATTATGTCAACGGCCTCGTTAATCTTTTCGATTGCCTCGTTAGTGTCATGAACCTTAACGGCTATAGTATCTATTGCTCCGAACGAATCAAGCGATGATTTAGCTGCTTCGTCTATCTTCCCGTGAGCCGAAGCATTTGCAGAGTCCATTGAGCGCGAACTGTTGCTTAGGTTCTCAACGTTACCCACTGCCTGAGCCGTAACGGTATCCATTTCCCCAATGTTATTACTGATTCCGTGAACGCTCTCTGCAATTAATACGGCTGATTTAGCGAGTGATTTAACTGCTTCAGAGATCTGAGACGCTGAATTTGATGCTTCGCCGGCCATGTCAGCAGTAGATTTCACAGTGTCAGTTAATGAGTAAGCGGCCTGCTGAATCTTAATGACGGTGTTACGGAGGACAGTGCTTATTTTTCCTGCTGCCGTTATGAGCTGGGAGGTCTCGTAAATTCTGCTGTCGGTCTCAATTTCATCTTCAATGCTCACGTCAAGCAGTGTTTCAATTCTTGCAGTAACTTCCTTCAAAGGTTCCGAAACTTTTTTTGCAACGATGAGGGCAATTATTCCGAAGAAAAGAATTAAGGCTGCACTGATTGAGAGTATGAGAATATAAATTTTCATTACACCCTGTTGAATCTGAGTAGCAGGTTTACCGGAGAAAGCCATTCCGTAAACTTTACTGCCGTTTTTTATGGGCATGTAATAGACGTGGTAATCAATGCCGTTAATCTTAACGCTGTCGGAATAATAATCATTACCTGAGCTTACAGCTTTCCAAACGGCAGGTGAGGCAGGAGTGCCTTCGATACGTTTTCCGTTTGAGTCAGTGATGGTTGTCATGAAACGTATATTTTCCTTGAAGAGCGTTAAGTCAACACCTGCTGACCTCATTGAGTCGATATAGCCGGTGTCGTAGCGTATGAAGCCGTCAACAAGATCGTAACCGTTCACAATGTCATACTCGTAGTATTCTCTGAGAGCTTTCGAGGCTAATATGAGTTCTTCCTTTGTGCTTTGCCTGAGGTTGCTGACGAAAATATTTGAGGTTACGAGGGCGATGATTATTACTGCGAGGGTGAGGGGAATCAGTGCGAGCATAATCAATACTGCTTTGAGAGTTAATCTTTTCACGGTAAATGTCCTCCTGAATATTAATACCCTGTTAATTAGCAACAGAGTCTATCAGATTTACTCAATGAACGTATATAGTTTTTTATTTTCCTGTGAAGTTAGTTCGCAAAATCTTAGTATACTTTTAATGGGATAATGATACTAAATGTAAATTTTCATGAAGAGGTATGCAGAATGACCGATACAATCATAAACGCAGATTCATTAACAGAGTTACCGAAACTTCCCTCTGAGTCAATCGATCTTATATTCGCCGACCCTCCATATTGGATGCGTACTGAAGGAGTCCTTCATCGCACCGAAGGAACAGAATTTCAGGGCTGTAATGATTCATGGGATAAATTTTCCTCGCTAAGTAATTACGAGTCCTTTACGCTTCAATGGCTCACCGAATGCCGCAGAATCCTCAAGCCCTCCGGCTCAATCTGGGTAATAGGTTCAATACAGTGCATATACACAATAGGTTCGTTAATGCAGCGGCTCGGTTACTGGTTAATCAACGACATCATCTGGCACAAGACTAATCCGACTCCTAACTTCATGGGTACTCGTCTCAACAACAGTCATGAGACTCTGATCTGGGCGGTCAAAAACAAACGCG
>JAFTBA010000043.1 GCA_017458545.1 Synergistaceae bacterium
ACTTCTTGTAGGTGCAGTGAAAAGTGCAAAGCCTGAACAGAACATTGAAGAGGTTGAAACATTCTGCAGACCATTCGAGATAGTTCAATTTGATGACTCAATGGTGATGACTTATGCAAAGATGAGGGTTGCGCTTGAACTACACGGTCAGAAAATAGGCTGGAATGACACAATCATAGCCGCTACTGCTTTAGCACGGAACGGAGTACTTGTCACCAATAATATAAAGGAATTTTGCAGGATAGACGGCTTAATGTATGAAGATTGGACAATATCTTGATAAAAGATTATCCCCTTTTTTCTGTCAGCACCCAACAGAAAAACGGCCCCCCCGTCAACGCCGTAATCACTCCAACAGGAACCTCCCCTAACATCTGAGCTGCCCCGTCAGCCAAACACATCAATCCACCTCCTACAACAAACGCATTCACCACCGACCGCCTATGCGATGCCCCTACGAGTCCGCGCGAAATATGCGGCACAAGCAGTCCCACAAACCCTATCACCCCGAACGAACTCACGCACAATGCAGTACCCGTTGACGCACAAACCAATAACACACACCTCACAAAATTCTCGTTCACTCCGAGCACTGACCCCCTATCCTCGCCTAATGACATCGCGTCAAGTGCATTCCCAAAAATATACGCAGGAAAAATCACAGCCATTGCCCCTAACGTTACACCCCAAACATCATTCCAGCCTGCTCCCGAAAAACTTCCCATTAACCACAAAACTACTGCACCTAATTTGTCGCCTGCTGTTGCTTTCAGCAATGTTACTCCTGCAGACAAAACAGCATTCGAAATTACCCCGGCAAGTATTATCCTGTCCCTGCCTCCTTGATGAGCTATTGACCCCGTCAGCAAAAGCGACACTAACGCTCCAACGAATGCACAGGGCATTACCATGAACGTTCCTCCCAAAATCCCAACAGCTGCTCCGAACGCTGCGCCCGATGCTATCCCTAACGTGTACGGTTCAGCCAATGGATTCGCCAGCAAGCCCTGAAGGATTACTCCTGAAATGCTCAGTATACCTCCCGTTCCCATTGAACACAACAGCCGCGGCAGTCTAACCGAACGTATCACAATCGCCTCAGCAGAATTTGAATCGGTCAGCAAAAAACGGATTACATCGGCAAATGAAATGTCCCATTCACCCGAAGTAATCCGCCATAAAGCGATTAATATCAATATTATTGCAGCTAACAAATTTTCTTTAGTCTTTCGGAGTATCGGTGTAGAGTGCGTATATTTTTTTTACGAACTCGTGCGCTAAATTACCGTCCTCGCCAAGCCCTACTAAATACGTTGAAATATCCTTATAGCCGTTTTTCCTCAGAACGTTTATCCACGAATCAGAGTCATCCTCTCCTGCCAAATCGTTGTTCGCATGGTCGCCCGCTACTATCATCAACGGCGATAAAACCAACTTCTTGATTTCGGGATGACGCTTTAAGTCCGCGAGAACATCATCGATTGACGGCGATGCCTCGACAGTTCCGACAAAAAATTTACCGTATGCCCTCTGATTTAACGCTAACTGTAACTGTAAGTACTGAGCGTTAGCAAAATGTTCGGGCGTTCCGTGTCCCATTAAGACGATTGCGGTATTTTTGTCCTTGAGCTGTTCGGAAAATCTCTTCAGCAAAATTTCCGACATGGCCTCGCACTCTTTAACACCGTCAAGAAACGGCCTGCAAATATGAATCTCCTCAAACCCGAATTTACCCGATATGTTTTTGAAAGCCTTAACCACTTCGCTAAGTTCATCGTACTCTTCGCCGGGTATCATGTGAGTCGGGGCTACAGTAACGTATGAATAACCCTCATCGTTGAGACGCGCTAACGCCTCTGTAGGCGTTGGAATATCATCGCTGAGTTCACGGGCGATTTTACGGCGTATTATGTTTGACGTGAACGACAGCCGAACATCAACGCCCGGAAATTCACTTTTAGCTGCGCTGACTAAATTGTCGATTGCCTTGCGTGCTTCAGGCATTGAAGTGCCGAATGAGACTACGAGGATTGCCGATTTTTTGCCGTCATCAGTATGCGCTGATGAGACTGACGGAATCATTATTGCCGCCGTGAGAATTAACAGTGCGATTAATTTTTGCATGAATAAACTCTGACCTCCTGATTTAATTTCGATTACTCAGGAATTATACACGCTGTTACATGAATGAATATTGCGGAAAATGTCAGCCCTTTCAAACCCGTTTACCAGTTCTCAAACCTGCGGTCACGGTCAAGACCGTTCATCGTCTTCATCTCGTCATCACTGAGTTCAAAGTCAAAAATATTAATATTCTCCCTTATGTGCAAAGGATTCTTCGAGCCGGGTATCGCTATGTACCCTGCCTGAACATGCCATCTCAATATCACCTGCGCAGGGGTCTTTCCGTGAGCCTCAGCTATTTTCTTTATGCTTTCGTCAGAAAAAAGCCTCTGAGTGTTACCCCTTCCGCCGAAAGGATACCACGACTCAATTACTGTCCCGTAACGCTCAAGATATTTCTGCAGTTCATCGTTCTGGTTGTAAGGATGATTCTCATTCTGGACGACTGCGGGGATAATTTTTGCGTTGCGTGTTATGCGCTCAAA
>JAFTBA010000259.1 GCA_017458545.1 Synergistaceae bacterium
ACCTCTAACATTAATAAAAATACTATAATCCTCTTCATTCCGAACTCTCCTTAAAATTACTTATGATGACTTCATAGAATTTTTGAATTTTTTCAGATTATATCAACTGACATGAACTTTTAATTTTAGAATTATTATATTACAGCAAAAAACTGGGAGGGCAATTTTTTTGGGGGGGTATTCAATGCTGTAAGTCATAAGTCAGTCGAATACAGTATAATAAACTCAATTTTTTCATGACGGAGGAATCTCGCCTTGTCTCTCAGAAGAGGACTCATCATATTTATACTGTTAGCGTTCGGAGTTAGTGCGTTAATTATTTTCCGAAGCGTTGACGAGGGAACTGTACGCTCATTACTTGCAGCCGACAAACTGAAATTACTTCTCGCTTTATTCATCGTGTTCGCAGCATGGGTATGCGATTCGGGAAGGTTCTGTGCACTCTCATACGCGGCTCACGAAAACGTCTCATTCCGACTCGGAATAGTTTTGACGTGGCTCAACTACTTCGGCAGTGCCGTTACCCCTATGCAGTCAGGGGGAGGACCTTTTCAGGTTTACGCGCTCTATAAACGGGGCGTACCCGTAGGAAAAGGAATCGCCATCACATTAATGCGTACTATGCTGACGGTTTTAATACTGTCGCTGGCAGTGCCTATAGCTTTAATGCTTGACCCTGAAATTCTCGCAGGCAGTCCGTTCCTTAAAGGGTTAGTGTTCTACGTGTTCATAGTGATACTTGCAACTTGGGCATTCATAGCGTTCACTGTGATCAAGCCTGAAACCATCAAAAAACTGAGTCACATAATCGTCTTATGGCTCAGGCGTTTCAACTTCATGCACTCGAACAGGACAGTAATAAAAATCGTCAGATGGTTAGACCGTGAAATAGACAACTACATACTCAACTTCAGGCTTGCATTCAACACGGGAAAATTATGGGTGTTAATAGCCGTGATACTCTCAGTGCTTCATCTGCTCTCACTCTTCAGCGTTTTGCCCGTTTTAATGTCGGCAGTAGGCTTACCGTTCAGGTACTCGCAGACAATAGCGGTTCAGGCAGTATTCATGTTCATCTTGTACTTTGTGCCTACGCCTGGAGCAAGCGGAGTAGCTGAGGGCGGAGGAGCATTGTTATACTCGATATTAATGCCTGAGAACATGGCCGGGATAATGTCAATCATATGCCGGTTCTTTACGGACTACATATCAATATTCATGGGAGTTGTCGTAGTGATAAGAATGCTGGGATGGGGAGTAACTGAGAATTTACACAGGGGGGCATCGGTTGAAGATGCGTGAATGGATTTTCAAAATGCGCGGCGGAATCTGGACGCTGCTTTTCATAGCGATACTGTTCATGGTTCGCGGAACAACTCCAACTGTCATAGCGGTATCACTCATAGTTGTTGCAGCAGGGCAATTATGGCGGTGCTGGTCTGCAGCCTCAATAGGACTCTACAGGGGCGAAAACGTTAAAGCCTTAAAGCTCGCTACTACAGGGCCGTATGCACTCATGCGTAACCCTTTGTACTTCGGTAATTTCGTTATAGGCTTAGGGTGGAGCTTAATAGCAGGTAAATGGGCAGTGATAATTTTCACGTTGAGTTTTTCAGTGCTTTATGTGATGGTAATTATCCCTCATGAAGAGAGTTTTCTGCGCTCAAAATTCGGAAGTGAATATGAAGATTACTGCACAAGGGTCGGAATGTTTTGGCCTTTGAAAATTAACGTTGAAGATATTACGGCTTCTGTTGACTGGGAAATAGTTAAACGCAGCGAGGTTCACACTATAATTTCAACGGTAACAGGCACGGCAATAATAATCGGAGTATCGCTATGCTATACTTAGCAACTCATCAGCAGTGTAAAAAAAGGAGGATTAAAGGAAATGTGTTCAGGACAAAAGGACAAAGATATTAACGACATTAACGGTAAGGGTTCCGGCAAAACAGGCAAACAGGGTAAACAGAAAATTAACGACGCTGAACCTGAAATAATGATAAGCGAACTGCTGTCAGCAGTTTCGGAGAACGAATACCCTCAATACATACTTGACGCTGTATCAGAGGTACAGGAATGGATGAGGGACATGACCGAGAAGCCTGAGAATGATGAAGGGGATATATTCACGGCAATTTTCGGTGAAGGATTTGACGATGAGACCGGCGGAATCGAATCGCTGTTTGAACGCCTCGAAAGCATTGGTGAATATGCTGACGTTATCCCTAACCCTAAAGCTCCTGACGGTAAACCTGATGCTTTGATAGTGAGCATAACGCCTCCTGATTACGAGAGCGGATTAAGGACAGCGATTGATTACGCTGCAGTGTTCAACAGGCCGACATGCAGAAGAGTATGGATAATAAGCGATACATTTATACTTGACGATGTGATGAAATTTTCGAGGCATGTAGACGCGCTGACGGAACAGGGAATTACATTGAGATATATTCTCGTAACCCCTTGGGGATGGGTTGAACTGCCTCTTAGCGGAATGACTGCATCGAAACACAGTTTTTTGTGGAGGAACGAGGCTGTAACAGAAGAGAACCCTGCCGAAAAACCTGTGAGGCACAGGAGAAAAAAAACGTAAACAAAAATTTTGAGGCATAGCGGTTATAATTTGCAGTAAACGTAACAAAATAAGGCAGTAAATATTTGAAGGAGGAATTTCCGTAATGAAGCGGTTAGTTTCTGTATTAGCGTTAATATTTTTGCTGAGTGTGCCTGCGTTCGGACTGAGCGATTCGGAATACCTGAGAATGCGCAAGAGCAATGCTGATTTTGCGCGTGCTGACAGGAATCTCAATCAGGTTTGGTCGAGACTCAGGAAGTCATTGCCCAAGAATGTGTTTACGAGGCTTGACAGGTTACAGCGCGAATGGGTGAAGTCAGGACGTGATGAGGAGGCTGCTTCACTGATGGAGGACGGATATTCACGTATTGAGGCTTACACGATGGTAACGAATGACCGCGCAGACTCGCTCCCTAAAATCGCCGATGACATTCGCAGGGATCTCAGGCGCGGAAGAAACAACGAGCCCCGTACTCCTCAGCCCAAGAACACAACGCCTAAACGCAACCCTAAGCCTGCACCTAAGCCCGAACCTGAAGAACCCGAAGAACCTGAGTCACCTATTGATGAGCGTCCTGTTGGGATTGAAGGCGAGTATAAGAACGCTAATGGATTTGTGACGGTGAAGATTATTGACCCGTCAACGAATGAGGCTGAGGTAACATTCAGCCGTTTCAGAGATGAAGTTCACTGGACGGCTAAAGGGTGGATTGATGATAACGTTCTCGAACTGTCGGACAATAATTACAGCGAGTGCCAGGCAACATTAAGGTTTTCGGGCGGAACTTTGAAGGTTGAGATTACTGAGACTGATGACTGGAATGAGGCTGTAGGTCCTGACTTTGTTGTTGAAGGGACTTACAGGAAATTCCTGAACTGATTTCGCCGAAAAATTAACCCCCGACTCATCATCGGGGGTATTTTCTGCGGAGTAGTTCACATTTACGCATACTTAAAATTGGTGTTTGATATGCTCAAAATGGTACGAAATAATCATGATGTTTACTAAAAAACAAATTCTCGTTATAGGCGATATAATGCTGGATACCTATTTTTATGGTGAGGTAAATCGCATTTCACCGGAAGCTCCGGTTCCTGTATTTAGGAAAATAAATGAATACAGTGTTTTAGGTGGAGCGGCAAACGTAGCAGCAAATCTCTCCGCAGTTCAGCAGGAAGTTTCAGTTATGTCAATAATCGGCGATGATGAAGCTGGAGAGAAATTAAAGAAAATTTTTGATGAGTATGGGATAAACTCAGATTTCGTATCTGTGGTTGAAAATCGTCCTACAACAGAAAAAATACGCTTTCTGGCAAAAAGTAATAATCAACAAGTTTTGCGGCTTGACATAGAGGAAACATTACCTTTTGAGCATTATTACGATATGCTTAATGTGTTTGAACATAATGTATCTTCTTTCGATTTAATCCTAATTTCCGATTATGCTAAAGGATTTCTTTCAACTAAATTTACACAGAGCGTTATAACCGCAGCAAAGAATAACGACATTCCTATCTTTGCTGATGTTAAAGGTGACAACGCCGAAAAGTACAGATACGCTACGTTGTTAAAACCTAACCTAAAGGAACTCTCATCACTGACCGGATTAAGGACAGATACTGAAGAGCAGATAGTAAATGCTTCAAAAGTGCTTAAAGAGAAATGTTATTGTAAATACGTTCTGACAACTCTAGGCTCTAAAGGAATGCTTTTAATTGGAGATGGTGATCCCTATTTTGTAAAATCCGCAGTGAAAGAAGTCTTCGATGTTACAGGAGCCGGAGATACTACGATAGCGTATCTTGCAGCCTGCATTGCAAGTGGCTTTTCAATACGAGAGGCAGTAAATATCGCCAATATAGCAGCTGGGATTCAAGTTTCTAAAGTGGGTACATCATCTGTTTACTTGGATGAAATTCGAAGAAAGATTATATTGTAATGAAAAAAGTACTAGGCTTTGAAGAACTTCAAAGTTTTCGAAAAGCACATAGCAATCAAAAAATAGTTTTCACTAATGGCTGTTTTGATATTCTTCATGTCGGGCATGTTGATTATCTCAGAAAAGCCGCAGATTTGGGGGACATACTTGTTGTAGGTCTCAACAGTGATGAATCTGTACACAAGCTGAAAGGGCTATCGAGACCTATAAATAATCAAAATGACAGAGCTGAAATTTTATCTGCGCTTAGTTTTGTTGATTATATAGCTATTTTTGATGAGGATACACCCATTAATCTGATAAAGATTCTTCAGCCTGATGTCC
>JAFTBA010000260.1 GCA_017458545.1 Synergistaceae bacterium
AAAATTTTGCGTTCGGAAGTAATTTGTGTTATATTTGCATTCACATGGCTCTCCTGTTCGGCTTTAATCAAAAAAATGCTGACGGGGAACTAAGAAGCCGAAACTCTGAATCTATTTGCATATAACAATCAGGGTCAGGCTTATTCGTAAATGAGCCGCCCTGATTTTTTTTATGCGCTCAACAAAAGCTGCGGCAGATTTTGAAAGGAGGAGGAATTATTGCCCGGCAATGAAGAAAATGCCCCGCGCATTAATAACGAAATTACATCATCACAGGTGCTTCTGGTTGATGAAAACGGGGTAAAAGTCGGAATCACAAGCACTATTGATGCCATACGTATGGCACAGGATCAGTCCCTCGATTTAGTGGAGGTAGCTCCCTTAGCTCAGCCCCCTGTTTGCAGGATAATGGACTACGGCAAATACCGCTACCAGTTACAGAAAAAAGAGAAGGACGCAAGAAAAAAACAGAAAGTTCAGGAACTCAAGGAAATCAAAATGAGACCTAAAATCGATGACCACGATTTTGATTTCAAAACTAAAGCCGTAAGAACTTTCCTTGAGAAAGGACACAGAGTCAAAGTTTCAGTATTCTTCAGAGGCAGGGAAATGTCTTTCCTTGAACGCGGTGAGGAAGTTCTCAACAGAGTCATCGCCGAATGCGAGGACGTCGGCAAATCTGAATCCAAACCCGTCATGGAAGGCAGATACATGAGACTCATGCTCACGCCCATAACAGGCAGTTCATCACCAAAAACTACTACGGCAAAACCGAAAGGAGAAGAATAATTTTCATCATGGCCAAGCAGAAATTGAAATCACATTCAGGGGCAAAAAAAAGATTCTTCAAAACAGCCTCAGGCAAATTCGCTTACAGAAAATGCAGCAGATCCCATATCCTCGTTCACAAAAAACCCTCACGTTTACGCAGGCTCAAGGAAACAGGATATGTTACCGAAACGCTCACCGAACAGATGAGGCATTTACTCCCCTACGACTAGAAAGGACTGATAAACTATGAGAGTTAAAGGCGCATCGCAGAGCAACAATAAGCGCAGAAAATTATTCAGCATCACTAAAGGTTACTGGGGGCAGCGCAAAAACGTTTACCGCCGCGCAAGAGAAGCATATTTGGCAGCACTCTCACGCGCTTACAACGACAGAAAACGCAAAAAAAGAGACTTCCGCAGACTCTGGATCACCAGAATCAGCGCGGCCGTCAGAGCCGAAGGTATGAGCTACAGCGTATTCATGAACGGCCTCAAAAAAGCAGGCATTAACCTCAACAGGAAAATGCTCTCCGAACTCGCCATCAATGACGCTAAGGCTTTCAGTGATTTAGTCGCAAAGGTAAAGGCTTTATCATAATATGCAGGACGATATTAACGTCAGTGCAGTGAGGGATTCTTTCAGGGAGTCCCTCACCTCTGCGAAATCACTTCAGGAACTTGACGATATACGCGTAAAATTCACAGGCAAAAAAGGCACTCTCACTCAATTACTGCGTTCACTCGGTAAATTACCTCCCGAACTCAGAAAATCTACAGGCCAGGAACTTAACACTCTCCGTGACGAAATCGAACAGTCGTTAGAACTCACAGGAAAGAAAATCCGAGAGGCAGAGAACGAACAGCAGGAAATTTCCCAGCGCATAGATGTTACTCTCCCCTCAAAAGGCAGAACATCAGGTGCTTTCCACCCCGTTCTGCAGACCATGCACGAAATCGCCGACATCATGCAGGGGTTAGGCTATTCGGTTGCTACTGGGCCTGAGATTGAAGAGGACTTCTACAACTTCGAGTGCCTCAACGTACCTTCATGGCACCCCGCAAGAGATATGCAGGACACTTTCTACTTCCCTGACGGAACGCTCTTACGCACTCACACATCGCCCGTTCAGATCCGTTCGATGTTACAGTACGGCGCACCGTTGAGGATAGTTTGTCCCGGTAAAGTCTACAGACGCGACAATGACACAACCCATTCGCCTATGTTCAATCAGATGGAGGGGTTACTGGTCGACAAAAACGTTCCTTTCAGCGTCATGAAGGGTACAATGTCGGAGATGTTAAACGCCTTTTTCGGAAAGAGCCTGCGCTACAGGTTCAGGGCAAGCTATTTCCCTTTCACCGAGCCGTCAATGGAACTCGATATTGAGTGCGTCGAATGCTCGGGTCATAACCCTCACTGCCGTGTATGTCACGGTACAGGCTGGCTCGAAGTCGTAGGTATGGGAATGGTTCACCCAAACGTAATAAGAGCAGGAAAGATTGACCCCGATGAGTTTAACGGCTTCGCTTTCGGTATCGGCCTCGACAGAATGGCCATGCTCAAGTACGGAATTGCTGATTTACGTTTGCTGTTTGACGGGAATGTTTCATACTTCATGTCAGGATTCGGGGGTGCTGAAAAATGTTAATCTCTTGGGAATTATTGAAGAACTTTATTGACATTGAACCGCTCAATATCACTCCCGAAGAATTAGCCGAAAGACTCACGTTCTCAGGCTCGGAAGTCGAAAGCATTACACGCACAGCAGGCAAAATGAACGGCATTGTAGCTGCCAGAATTGACGCTCTGGAAGTTCACCCCAAAGACTCAAAATACTTTATCGCTCACCTCAACACAGGCACGGGAGAACATGTATGCGTTACCAGCGCGCACAACATGAAGAAGGGCGATACGGTCTTCTATGCAGGCAAGGGCTCAATTCTTCCTGACGGCACCGAAATGGGAACAAGGGATTTTCACGGAGTTGAGAGTTTCGGAATGATGCTGTCTGCTGAAGAGTTAGGGCTTCACGATGTTGACGACCCTTCAGGGCTGTTGATACTCCCCGATGACGCGAGGCCGGGCGATAAAGCTGAAAGCCTCTACCACATCGGCGATGTTATCCTCGACATTTCAATCACTCCTAACAGAGGCGACTTACTCAGTCATTTGGGAACTGCACGCGAAATCAAAGGGCTTTACCCTAAATCAACACTCAAAACTCCGGAATGGTTACGCCCCCTCAAACAGGACAAAGAATGGTCAGAGGATTTCGGGAAAATTTCGCTCCCCGATAACGGC
>JAFTBA010000044.1 GCA_017458545.1 Synergistaceae bacterium
GAGCGTTAAGCGATGAGTTTCGTTTGCCTCATTAAGTTTTAAGCGTGCTGATTTACCTTCGGACATTGCGCGTGCTGAAGAGGCTTGAGCATTTTTCATTGCGTTCTCGGAATCCGTGAGTGCTTTTGCAGCGTCAGCAGCTGCTATGTTCTGTTTATCGTAAGCGTCAACAGCTGCCTCAATTCCTTTGAGTACTGCTTCGGCTGAACCGTTAATCTCACCTTTGAGGCGCGAAAGTTCATCGGAGAGAGTCGGGAGTTTCTCGGAGATTTGTGAGAGCTTTGATTCCTGCGAGGATATTTTCGACGAGAGGGACAATAATTCGGTATCAGCTTTGAGTTTTGATTCTCGTTTTGACTGAAGGAGGCTGTATTCTCCTTCTAGGGTCATTGCTCTTTCGGCACTCTCAAGAATTTTCCTGTCGCCCTCAAAAATTTCAGCGCGTTTACTCTGGGTATCAATGTCCGACTTAACTTTCTCCAAGTCACGTTTGAGTTTTTTAATGTCTTCTAGCCATGACCTTAGTGATTCTGTTAAGCTGTGTTTTTCCTGAAACTTAGCGATTTCGTTATCTGCACTCGAAATTTCAGCCTCTATACTCTGTTCAGTCATTCCGCCGTAACGCGCTTTTTCCGTCTCAAGAGCATTGAGTTTAGAGTCGAGTTTTAATTTTTCGTCTTGGCAGCGTCTGTAAACGTTCATTGAAACTGTGCCGTATATACTTGTTCCGGTGATGAGTTCGAGGACTTTACCCCTTTCGTTTTTGTCGGTTTTGAGGAAATTGTCGAAAGCACCCTGTTCAAGCAGCATGGCCTGAATGAATCTGTCGAAATCCATACCTGTTACTTTTTCAACTATGCTTAAAGTTTCTTTTTGATTCTCATTTAACTGAATCCCGTCAGCAGAAATCGTATGTTTAGTTTGTAATTTACCTTTAACTCTGTTCTGTAACCATTCGCAAATATAAATTCTTCCTCCTGATTCGAACCTGACTTTTGCGAAACATTTATCTGTATGTTTGGACATGATTTCGTTTTTCTGGCCATCAATTTTTCCGAGTCTGGGAGTCTTTGCGTAAAGCGCGAGGCATACTGCGTCAAATATAGTAGTTTTTCCTGCTCCTGTTTTTCCTGTTACTGCGAAAATACCGTCAGCAGTATAGGCTTTATCCTCAAGGTTTATGTGCCAAATTCCGCGAAGTGAGTTTAAGTTCTCAAGGGTTATGCCGAGTATTTTCATTATTCGCTGCTGCCTCCTGTTTGAATGTTGTGAAGGATCTCGCGGTAAAGTTCTTTCATTCTTTCGCGTCTGTCATCGGAAACGCCTTTGCTTTCCATAATGAGCGCGAACATTTTTTCCGGTTCAATATCACTGAGTGTTTTGCCGCCGAAACCGTCATGTACTATCGTGTCGTTTAAGTATCTTCCTTCATCAATAACGCTGAGAATTTCAACCGAAGGAAATTCATTGAGGACATCGGTGAGCTGCCTGTTAATATCACCAGGTGCTTCAGTGCCTGTGTAAGTAACCTCAACCCAAACTGATTCATTGAGTTCACCCAGTTGCCTGAGAGCTGTTTCAATTTCGTGCATATTTCCCTGAACACGCTTCATTTTTCGGAAGACCGGTATCGGAATTTCCTTAACACCTGCTAAATTTCTGCCCTCAAAATCAACAACGCTGACTGATTTGGGAACGTCCAGTTCCCCGAAAGTCATAGCAATAGGTGAACCGCTGTAACGTATATCATCACGTCCTATTTTCTGTGGTGAATGCAAATGTCCAAGAGCAGTATAAGCTATTAAATCTTTCGGGAAAATATCAGTGCCTACTTTAACCGCAGTGCCTACGTAAAGAGAATGTTCACCTTCACCGTTAAGTGTCTTGCCTTTTTCGAGGAACAGATGACCCATAGCAACAAGAGGGATATTTGAGTCGCCGCGTAAATTTTTTGCGTGGGTTATTGCTTGGGCGTAATGATTCATTATTCCTGCCTTAATCCTGAGTTCTGTGTCATCGGGAATGTCATCGTCTTTAACGGTTCTGATGTAGCGGTCGTGAAGATAAGGGACAGCGCAGATGATTAACTGAGGATTGCCGTTAGTGTCTGTGAGTGTAATGACTTCATCGGAAGGGCTGCTGCACGGACGGCCTGTAACGTAAATATTGCAGTGCCTCATGATTTCTGAAGGAGCGTCAATGAATGAGGGTGAGTCGTGATTGCCTGAAATGATGACGGTATGACGGCAGGGAGATTCGGAGAGTGAGGCGAGGAACGAATAATAGAGGCGTTGAGATTCAGCGGAGGGGTTTTTGTTATCGAAGATGTCTCCTGAAACGATGAGTGCGTCAATTTTTTCGTCAGCAATAATTTTGTTTAACCACTCGAAAAATTGCGTGAACTCTTCGGAACGGTCTTTTTCTTTTAATTTTTTGCCTATGTGCCAATCGGAGGTGTGAAGTATCCGCAAGTTTTTATTCACTTTCCTTTTTGCTTTTTACTGAATATATTAACATTGAACAGTTAAGAATACGGCTATGAACGGGAGAAAAGAATATACAGAGCTTTCAAAGTGCCTCTGCTATGTACTCAGGCATTCTCTCAGGTTCGTTAGGCGTTTCTCCCAATTCCGCGCAAAACACTAAATAATCGTCAACCGCACTGTGAAACTCTTTGATTATGCCCCCGATAGTTTCACTCTCAAAATTCACTAAATCTTTTATCCCTTCCAGACGGCCATGTAATAAATGACTTTCAAAATCAACTTTTATGTCTGTCCAATAACCTTTGTATTCAAGTATGTTATTCAATTTCGCCAATCTCCTTTAAGGTGTCTGCTAAATCACGAACGCTTGAAACACTCATGATGTCAGACGGGTGAGGTTTGTGAAGTAAGATTTTTTCCCGATCTGACTGTCTGTAAAACATAACCCGTGAACCTGATGTTTTGCCCTTGTTGTATTCCCTGAATCCTAACTGATTTAACAGAGATTTCGCCTCAGAATACGTGTAATCTCTTGGAATTGCCTTTAACCTGTCTTTTGCTTTGTCTAATCGGCTCATGATTATTCGGGAATATCTGTTACTCCGTAAGTTGTCTCCCTTCATATTAGTGCTTAACAGTATATCATTAACATGTTAGGCTGGTCTTAGCTTTTTATTTTTTGCGTTCACTAAGAATACAGGCAGAACTCTAATACCGTTTGAAGTTTTTGGTTAATGAGTTTTCATTTTTCAGCCCGTAACGATATAATCAGTCTTAAATTTCACAAACAAATTGGAGGAATTTATATTGATTGACATCAAAGGTCTCACAGACTCCGAAGTCGAAGCCAGCCGCAATCAATACGGCTCTAACTCCCTC
>JAFTBA010000261.1 GCA_017458545.1 Synergistaceae bacterium
CCTCAAATACTCAGGCTCATTCATCACTCTCAAAGCCTCATTCTTTATGTTCTCCCGTTCAGTTCCTACGAGAATACAAGTTCCTTCGCTTATAGCCTCAGGTCTTTCTGAAACGCTCCTCATGATTAGCACGGGCTTGTCAATCGCTGTAGCTTCTTCCTGAACTCCTCCGCTGTCCGACAATATGAACATTGCCCTGCTCATAGCGTAAACAAATTCGGGGTAACTCAAAGGCTCAGTGAATCTCACATTTTCGCGGTAATCCTTCAGCTCTTCGCGGATAACGTCTCTCACAGTAGGGTTCTTGTGCAGCGGTATCAGGAACATAACATCTGGTCTTGCTCCTATAACGTCCCTTACAGCACCGCATATCCCTTTCAGCGGTTCGCCCCAAGACTCTCGCCTGTGTGCAGTCATTAAAACTAGCGGACGTTCACCGACTCCGTTCAGGTATTCAGGTTCGGCCATGTTTCTGCGTCTTTCGAGAATGTTATAGAGAGCGTCAATTACAGTGTTGCCCGTTATGATTATTTTTGACTGGGGCTTGCCTTCGCGTAACAGATTCTCCGCAGCTCCTTTAGTCGGCGCAAACATAATATCCGTTATGCTGTCGGTTAAAACCCTGTTAGCCTCCTCAGGAAAAGGAAGACTCAAATCATGACTCCTCAGTCCTGCTTCAACATGGCCGATTCTCACATGTCTGTAAAATCCTGCCAGAGCTGCTGCAAATGTTGTTGAGGTATCGCCGTGTACTAATATCATGTCCTGAGGATTAGAGTCGAGGACTTCACCGACACCCTGCAATACGCTTGCTGTTATGTGGTCTAACGTTTGGTTAGCTCTCATTATGTTGAGGTTGAAATCAGCTGTTATCCCGAAATCGTCAAGTGCCTGGCGTAACATATCGGTATGCTGACCTGTTGCCAAAACAGTAACGTCAATATCATTATCTTTCTTTAATTCCAAAATGACCGGAGCCATTTTTATAGCTTCCGGTCTTGTTCCTGTTACACATGCTATTTTCATTGTATGAGCCTCGCAAAATATTCCAGTCCCAATACGAGCATTATTACCTGTAACGATAATATTATGCTTACTGTTAAAACGTTTGAGCCTGTTAAAGATATTAAGATGTGATGAAGGTGTTTCTTGTCAGGATAGAACGGTGATTTACCGCTAATTATTCTCCGTGTGAATGCCGTCAGTGTGTCAACAACTGGAATCCCTCCGAACAGTATCATCAGGATTATAACGTCCTTAAAGCCCGTGGCGTTAAGATTAGGGAGTGCCGAAGTCAGGAAGTGCGACGCAAAAAGATACCCCAGCAATGTGCTTCCTCCGTCCCCTAAAAACGTCTGTGCTGAAGGAAAGTTCCAGCACAAAACTCCTAATGCCATTGCTCCTGTGTATATGCTTGGGTACGAACGGCCGAGCATAAACAGTGCCATAGATGACGCTATGAATATTGAGATACATAAGCCGTTCATGCCGTCAATGAGATTGTATGCGCTTGTAACTCCTGCGAGCCATATAACGGCTAACACTGTTAAAGGTATGCTCAGGTTTAACGGAACTACTACCAAAGCAGAAGCACCTATGTGAAGTCCGAGTCTCAGGAACGGACTCAACGAACACATATCATCGAGATAGCCGCATAAAAATATAACGGTAGCTCCTGTAGCAATATATCCGAGATTAGGGAAAGTATCAGACATTAGGACAGCCATTAACATGTAGCCTAACCAGAGTCCTATACCTGCGCCTCTAGGCATGTTACCTTTGTGAATTTTGCGGGCATCGGGGACATCAATAATCCCGTAGATACCCGCAAGCCTTATTGAAACAGGTGCAGTAAGCCCGCCCCAGAAAAACCCGGCGAGCATATACAGAAAAATTTTAACGTCAAGCAATTCCGAACATCTCTACTTTGTGCCGAATAACCTGTCCCCTGCGTCACCGAGTCCGGGAACTATATAGCCGTGAGAATTGAGATGAGAGTCCAAAGCTGCAGCATAAATTTCGACTTCGGGATGTTCGCTGTGAACTTTATCGATTCCTTCGGGAGCTGCTATGAGACAGACGAGTGCGATTCTGCGGCCTCCGCGTTTTTTGATGAGGCTTATTGCCGCAGATGATGAGCCTCCTGTTGCGAGCATGGGGTCGAGAACGAATATATCCCTCTCCTCTATGTCAAACGGAAGTTTGCAGTAGTATTCGACGGGCTGAAGTGTCTTAGGGTCGCGGTAAAGCCCTATGTGTCCTACTTTAGCGTTCGGAACGAGCTGCAATATTCCGTCAACCATTCCGAGACCTGCGCGGAGTACGGGGACTATAGCCATTTTCCTGCCCTCGATTGATTTTACGACGGTCTTCTCAATGGGTGTTGTAACTTCCTTGTCCTCAATCGGTAAAGTCCTCGTTATGTCGTAAACCATCAGACCCGTAATTTCCTGTAACAGTTCCCTGAACTGTTTAACGCTGGTGTTAACGTCGCGGATTATGCCTACTTTGTGCTGGATTAACGGGTGATTGAAGATAGTGATTTTACCTCCGCCCTGAAGGCGTACGTTGAGGGTAGATTTTTCTGCCATAGCAATTTTGTTGATACGGCGGAGATGTCTTCCCCCTTCAAAGGGTGTATCGAGCCATGTTCCTAAAATTTCGGGGACATCTTCGGGCTTAGAGAATCTTCCGCCGAGAGCGATTACGTTGATGTTGTTGTGGGCTTTTGCCATTCTTGCGCTTTCAGTGCTGTGGCAGGCAACGGCGCGGATACCGGGAATTTTGTTTGCTGCGATTGAAATGCCGAACCCTGTACCGCACAGCAGGACTCCTGCGTCTGCTTCGCCGTCAGATATTGCGCCTCCGACACGGAATGCAGGATCTGTATAGCTGTCCTCTTCGTCAAGAACGTATGCACCAAGATCCAGCACCTCAATATCGCGTGAAGCAAGGTAATCAGAGGCTGCACTTTTCAATATGAAGCCTGCGTGGTCAGTTCCAAGAGCTATTTTCATGTGAGGTTACGACTCCTTTGCGGAAAAATTTAGTAACTCTATTATAACAAGCAGGAAAAATCTTTCTCACATTGATGCCCCTTTCAACAAAAAAAAATTAGGGACAAAGGATTTCTACCCTCTAATCCCTAATCCCTGTATCCTTGAACTTACTTCCTGCGTTTCTTCAGCATATCAACATAAACCGCAAGCAGTATGACTATACCCTTAGCAATCTGCTGCCAGAACGAATTTAACCCGAGCAGATTCAATCCGTTGTTCAGCACTCCTATGATGAGTACGCCTATCATCGTTGAACCGATCTTACCGACTCCGCCTGACATTGACGTTCCGCCGAGTACCGTTGCTGCGATAGCGTCCATCTCAAAGCTCTGGCCTGCAGTAGGCTGACCTGGTGCCATTCTAGCGCAAAGCACTACGCCCGTGAATGCCGCTAAAAATCCGCTCATCGTATAAACGAGCATTTTCGTGCGTGCTACATTAACGCCTGAGAAAATAGCTGCCTTATCGTTACCGCCGACAGCATAAACGTGTCTTCCGAACCTGGTCTTGCTCAAAAGCACAACGCATATTATCAGGAACACTATCATGTAGATTACGGGGTAAGGTATTGACCCTAAATAGCCCGTACCGATTATCATGTACTCTGGAATCATTGCGCGTATGGGCTGACCGTTCGAGTAAATATATGCCGCACCTCTGGCAATCTGCATCATTGCAAGCGTTACGATGAAGGGAGGTATTGTAGTTTTAGCGATGACGAAGCCGTTAAACAGTCCCAGAAGCGTACCGATTACTATTGCCGCAATAACTGCCTGTTCAACAGAAAAACCGCTGTTCACTATGAACCCTGCGCTTAATGTTCCCGACAGCGCGAGAATCGAACCTACTGAAAGGTCAATGCCTCCCGTGATGATTGCGAAGGTCATTCCGAACGCAAGACAGGCATTAGATGACACCTGACGTAAAACGTTGACTAAATTACGCTGTGAGTAAAACACTCCGTTAGTTGTGAACGAAAGTATAAGGCACATTGCCAGTAATCCTATTAATGTACCCATATTCTCCTTGAAGTAACGGACAAATCCGTTCTGTGCTTTCGGTGCTGCTTCAAGCGACATTCAATATTCCTCCTGTTCCTGTTGCGTAACGCATAATTGTTTCCTGACTCAGTTCATTCTTACCGAGATTGGCCGTAACCCTTCCCTCGTGCATAACAAGTACTCTGTCTGACATGTTAATGACTTCGGGCAAATCAGAGCTTATCATCAGAATAGCTACTCCTTTTTTCGCAAGCTCATTCATGAACGCGTAAATCTCTGCTCTAGCTCCTACGTCAACGCCTCTTGTAGGTTCATCGAGGATTAAGAGTTTGGGCTGAGTTGCGAGCCATTTAGCGATAACTATTTTCTGCTGGTTACCGCCCGAAAGATTTTCGGCTAACTGGTCGGGTGAAGGGGTTTTTATTGCTAGCTCGTTAATGTAGCGGTTAATAGTCTCGGTTTCTTTTGTTAAGTTGCCTAACGGTCTCCCTCTGAAAATTTCGTGAAGAACAGTCAGCGTTAAGTTATACCCGACCGAATTAATGAGTACGAGTCCCTCTTCCTTTCTGTTTTCTGGAACCATAGCGATACCGTTCTGCATGGCCTGACGCACAGAGCGTATATGAACGGGTTTGCCGTCAATAAGAATCTGACCTGTGTACCTGTCATCGATTCCGAAAATGCAGTGAGCTGTTTCGCTTCGTCCTGCACCAACAAGGCCGGACATGCCTACGATTTCGCCCTCACGGACAGCGAATGATACGCCGTTGACGAACGGGGGCGATACGAGGTCTTTTACTTCGATAACGACCTTGCCGGGTTTAACTTCGTCCTTGAAATACAACTGAGTCAGTTCACGTCCGACCATCATAGCAATCAACTGGTCATTAGTTGTTTCACGGGTGTTGACAGTTCCGACATACTGCCCGTCTCTCATTATGGTAACGCGGTCAGTAATAGCAAACAGTTCGCTCATTCTGTGCGAAATGTAAATTATACCGATACCCTCAGCTTTGAGCTGTCTCATCGTCTCGAAAAGCACTTCAGTTTCCTTGTCGGTCAACGATGCTGTAGGCTCGTCCATAACGAGAATGTCAGCTTTAACCGAGAGGGCTTTGGCGATTTCGACCATCTGCTGCTGTGCAATGCTGAGGTCTTTGATGAGGGTGTTAGGGTCAAAATCGAGTCCTAACCTTGAGAGCATTTTGCGGGCTTCTTCATTTTCCTGACCGCGTTTGATTACGCCTGCGATATTTTTTTCGCGTCCCAAATACATGTTTTCGGCAATCGAAAGGTAAGGGACAAGGCATAATTCCTGATGTATAACGCTTATGCCGTGAGCCTGAGAGTCAGCAACGCTCTTCATGATGTGGGACTCACCCTTAACGATTACTTCACCTTCTTCGGGAATGTATATACCTGCGAGGCATTTAATGAGGGTTGATTTACCTGCTCCGTTTTCACCGAGTAATGCGTGTACTTCTCCTGCTTTGAGTTCAAAGTCGACATCTTTTAACGCATAAACGCCGGGAAATTTTTTGTGAATGTGTTTCATTTGGAGCAAAATTTTTTCTTCTGCCATAAAACATTTCACCTCCGTAAAAAGCATAGAGAGTAGGGGCTAGGGGTTAGGGATTAGGGAATAGGGGTTAGGGGTCAGCTACCCCCTATACCCTCTTCCCTATACCCTGTACCCTAGTCTGTTACTGCCAGCCGTCAACGCCGAAGCTGTCAACGTTTTCAATCGTAATTAACTGAACGGGAACGGGGATATGCTTGTCGACTTTTTCACCTGCGAGGATCTTGTAGGCCATTTCGACACCGATTTTGCCGATGTTAATGGGGGACTGTGCTGCAGTACCTGTCATATCGCCCTCTTTGATGGCTTTCTTAGCGTCGGGTGAACCGTCAACTCCGTAAATGAGAACGCCCTTCATGTCAGCTGCTTTGAGTGCCTGAATTACTCCGCGAGCTGTGGGGTCATTAACGCACATAACAACGTTCATATCGGGATGAGCCTGAATGATGTTCTCCATTTTGGGCATGGCGATTTCGAGCTGACCTTCTGAGCTGTCCTCAGCAACAATCGTGAACTCAGGGTGAGCCTCGATAGTTTCCTTGAACTTAGCGATACGGTCAATGCCTGTCTTAGTGGTGGGGTGACCGAGAATTACTGCTTTGCCGCCTTTGGGGAGACGTTTGAGCATGTCTTCAGCGCAAAGGAGTCCTGCCGAAAGGTTATCCGAAGCAACTATGCAGGCTACACGGTCCTCATCGTAAACAGCAGCGTCAACGTTAATGATGGGGATACCTGCTTCGTTAGCGGCCATGAGTCCGGGAGCGACTGCCTGCCAGTCAACGGGGTTAAGGAAAATTGCGTCAACACCCTGAGAGACCATGTCCTCGATCTGACTGATCTGTTTGACGGGATCGAGTGCAGGGTCAAGCGTGATGAGTGTGTCGCCGTTGGCCTCAACTGCTGCTTTGATGGCATCGTTCATGACACCGAAGAAGGGGTTGTTCATGGTCATGTAGGTTGCGCCGAACTTTTTGCCCTGAGCACCGGCGATGCACGCTGAACTGATGATGAGGGATACTGCGAGGAGTACTACTAAAAGTTTCTTCATGATAAGGATATTCCTCCTGATAGAATAAATTTTGTTGCGAAATAAAAAAATCGGATGGATAAATTATACAGCGTGGATTGAATTTTTGCAGGATATTTTTTTGAGATTAGTGTTGTGAAGTTTCACAGACTGGAAAATTCCGCTCTCAGTTTCTCAAGAGTTATACGTTCAGTTTCATCATCATTAAGTGCCTCTATAGTCTCAGGAGTAAGATTACCGTAAATGTCATATATGTATGACGGTTCATATCCCGGTAAGTCGTCAAGAAGAGGATATTCTCTTCTTGGTCTGCTCATTCTCCGTCTCTCTAATACCGTTTCCATAATTATCACCTCGTTCAACATTGAGGCAGAAAATTATACAATATACATATTCAGCAAACGAAAGGAATATTAATCATGAACTACACACTCGGAATTGACACAGGCACAACCTCAATAAGCATTGTCGCAGTAAACGAATCTCATGAACTCCTCACAAGCAGAACAGTAAATCACAACGCATTCATTCAGGGCGATTTCCCGGAATCGCGTGTGCAGAACCCTGAACGCATACTCGAAATCGTTACGTCCAATCTCGAACTTATATTCTCAAAATACGGCAGCCCTTCAGCAATAGGTTTAACGGGTCAAATGCACGGCATTCTCTACGTCAACGCTAAGGGCAATGCGGTAAGCCCCCTTTACACGTGGCAGGACCCTGGCGCAAATATTCCCGTCAACGGCGAGTCATCACTTGAGATTCTTCACCGTAACGGCCTCAAATGCTCATCGGGTTACGGAACGGCGACTCATTTCTACTTACAGCGTTCAGGCAAGATACCATCTGACGCGGTTAAACTCTCAACAATCAGCGACTACATTGCTATGAAACTCTGCGTTAAAACATCTCCCGTACTTTCAGCTGAAATGGCAGCAGGGTTAGGGTCGTTTAATTTGCGCGAGAGACATTTCGAGATTAACGCGCTCGAAAACGCAGGAGTTAATGTCTCGTTCCTCCCTGAGGTTCAGAAACGCTGTCAGGTAATCGGCACAACCTCTTCAGGAGTACCTGTTGTGAGTTCAATGGGAGATAATCAGGCGAGTTTCAAAGGCTCGGTAAATGACCCCGATAAATCCCTCCTGCTTAATGTCGGAACAGGCTCTCAAGTCTCATTCATGACCCGTAAATTTGTTGATGTTGAAGGCGATATTGAGCTGAGACCTTACGGAGATGATTACATTCTCGCAGGCTCTGCGCTGTGCGGAGGAAGAGCTTACGCAATGCTCGAAGGGTTATACAGGGAGATTGCAGGAAAAGAATGTTACGGGTTAATGAGTGAACTCGCAGAAAAATTTTTGATGTCTCACGGACTCAATGAGGCGTGGAATGTTGATACGAGGTTCAACGGTACCCGATCTGACCCTTCGATTACGGGGAGCGTTAAAGGAATAACAGCTGAGAATTTCAATGCAGGTGCGTTCACAGTAGGAGTCATTCGCGGAATACTTGAGGAACTTCGCGGAATGTATGAGGCCATGAAGAGACTCACGGGCAGGAGTGCAGGCACGATTGTCGGTTCCGGGAACGGCCTGAGAAGGAACGAAATTATGCGGAGAATCGCAGGGGAATTGTTCGGGCTTGAGGTCAATATCCCTGAGTATCGTGAAGAAGCTGCAAGAGGCTGTGCGTTGTGCGCAATGGAATTATGCCTGTAATTACGCTGCAACTTCAAAGAAGGAAGCTGAACTATGGCCGTGAAAAAAAACAAAAAAAAATCAGATGACAAATTCAACCTCGATAATATCCTCTTCAAATGCCGCGACATTCTCCGTCAGGCTAGAAATTCAGGCTCATTCTTCGAGAAAAGAGACATGATGCTGACGCTTGTATTTCTCCGTTTCATCGGCGAAAAATTCGAGGACGGTATCGAAAATCTCCGCAAATCTTTAATCGCTGAAGGTCTTAACCCCGATGATGATGACATTCACAAAGCATTCTTCGATGACCCTACATTCACTGACGGAACTTACAACC
>JAFTBA010000045.1 GCA_017458545.1 Synergistaceae bacterium
AACATCGGCTATATCTGCGGCTTTAAGGTTATAGGCTCTGAGTTTCGCCCGTAATGATGACATCTTCATGTCGGTCTTAGCGTCAAGAATAGCACTGCCTACCGTGAGAAAAACCCCTGCCTTTACTCCGTCAGCCTGAATATTCGCGGTTAATGCTGCAGTGTTGAGAGGCCCTTTGACCGCAGCAGAGCCTTTAACCCTTCCCGAAACAGGCATAGATTTGTCCTGAAGTTTCAATGCGTTCATGAGTGTTTCAAGGTTAATACCTGACGTTGAAGCCGTGAAATCAAGCACAGGATTTGAAGTGTTCTTGATATTCGCCGAGCCTTTGAACGCCAGGTTACCGCCCGGGAGTTCTGCGCGTGCATCGGGAATACTCACTGTGCTGTTCCTGAAACTGACGGGCAAATCTATATTCCCGAAGCTCATGCCCGAATAACCTGCGTTCCTCGCAGTAATCTGAGCGTCAGCAGTTATCGTTGAAATATCCGTGAATTTCCCCGAAGCATCAGCAGTAACAGAATACTTCCCTGAAACACCGCTCATTCCAGGAATAAATTTCATCTCCAAATTCTGAACGTCTGCGTCTGCCCTGAAGGTTGAGTCGTTTATGTTGACAGTGGCATTGAGATTAGCAGAACCGTTAGGAAGCTGTGCGCTTGCGTCCTGAACAACGAGTATATTGTTACGGAATGAAACGGGGATTTGAGCGTTGCCGATTTTAATGCCCGTATAACCTGCGTTCTTAGCAGTCAGTACACCCTCAGCCCTGATCGTGTTGATGAAATTGAAATTTCCCGAAGCGTCAGCCTTTAACGAGTACAGACCCGAAAGCTGTTTGAGCTGGGGAATGTTCCTGAGTTCAAGGTTATCGGCATCAGCTTCAGCCCTGAAATTCCCTGAACCTATATCTGCGTTGGCTCTGGCTCTCAATGCTCCCTTGCCTAAGTTTGCGCGGAACTCTTTAAGCTCAGCCCTGTTGGTGTCAACGTCATAAATCATGTCGGCGTTTATACCGGTGAGTGTTACGCCGTAAGCACTGAGTTTGTCGGAAGTTAATTTGCCTGTTACGTTGAGCGTGTCTGAAACACGTGCAGTAGCCGTAACTTTGCCGAAAGTTTTTCCGATTGACTTGGCGATTTCCGGGAACGTGTTGACCAGCGTAGGAACATCGAGTCCGACAATAGACATCACGACTCCTTTAGGTCTTATGCTGCCCTGAGCGTCCTGTTCGGCTTCACCGCGCGCGAAAATTTTACCGCCGAATGCGCGTCCTCCCATTGCGATTTTGGGGGGATTATTAGGTTTGAGGTTGACATTAGCGGTGATGTTCTCTGCTGCTTTAACGCCCATTGCCGAAACTGATGGGATTTCGGCTGCAACTAATGCCCTAGTATGCTGCAATAACATTTGCATAACGTTGTCAGTAACTTCAGTGTCAACGTCAAATTTCACATGGCCTCCCTCGCCTTTGAGTTTCATATCGGGAGCGGCTATTGTTCCTATTTCAGTGAGTGATATATTTTTGCCTTCGCCTTTAGCAGTGAATCTCATTCTGTCAATGTCGCCTGATATGCTGAGATTGAATGAGGCTGCTTTTGTTGTGAACGAAACATCATTAAGAGTGAAAATGTTTACGCCGTTCCAAGTGAAGGGCAGCCTGAAACTCAAAGGAATATCCATGACGTTAGCACGGGGCATTGAGACTATGCCGGAAGCTGTGATGTTACCGTTCCTGTCCTCAGCAAAAATTTTGCCGTCAATCCTTCCGTTAATCTTCCCTGCACTGTCAGCGTCAAGCGGTGCGAATGCTGCGAACTCTTCAAGCGATAACGCAGTCATGAATAATTTTACGTTTAACGGCTGAATCCTTCCTAAAAATTTGCCTGTACCTTTACGGCCTATGATGATGTTTGATGAAATTACTTCGAGGGGTGAAAGATTAAGATTAGCATCGGCCTTTAAGGGTAATGATTTATCGCGTGAGACTAAATTTGCGTCGAACAAAAATTTACCTGCTTCGTTCAGAGTGAGAGCGTCAAGTTCGAGATTGGCATAAGGAGTTCCGAAATGCACATCAGTGATTGAGATGTTCGAGGGATTAAGCCGCAAGTCAAAATCTGATGAAGGTGATTCGGTTTGTTCTTCCGATGAGGAAAAGTGAGCCGCTATTTTCATGACTTTATCGAGGTCGGAACTTACGCCGTTAATGTTGAGGGACTTAATGAACGGTAAGCCGTTCATTCCCGACAGTATTAAATCCCAATCGGGGCTGGCATCAAAATGATTCAGTACGAATAAATCTTCATCACCTGAAACAAGTTTTAACCCGTTAATTGAGTAACCGTTTCTTACTGAGCCGTTAACGCTCTGAATTTCCAGCCGCATAGGGTGAAGAAAGAAACTGCCTGCTCTTTCGGCAAGAGGGCGGACAAGCCATGAGCCTGTATCAAACCAAAACAGTGCAGCACTTGCGGCAATGAGAATAACAGAGAGATATATAAAATATTTTATTAGTGAGCCTATAAAACGCACGGTAAAAATTCACTTCCCATTAATCTTGTAACGTAATCATAAAAATTTCACGCTAATTATATCTAAAAATCGGGAATAATTTTTTTATTCAATCATAAAACCATTAGAAAAATATAATATAATCTACGCATGACGAATGAAATAATATAATTTGAAGAATGTCATCCGGTAAAATTCACGGAAAAAAAATTTTATGGGGGTAATTGCTATTTCACCTGTCAGGAAAAAAGCCTCTGAAAATACTGAGGCCGTAAAAAAATCTAAAGCACCGTCAAAAACTAAAACCGTTACAACAACAAAAACGTCAACAGTAAAAAAATCAGCGGTTAAAAAATCATCGTCAGCAAAATCAACAAAAACTGCAAAAAAATCTGCCTCCTCAAAATCAACAGCTGTTTCAGCCGAAAAAGGCAGAACATTAATCATCGTTGAGTCACCGTCTAAAGCCGCTACGCTTTCGGGAATGCTCGGTAAAGGTTATATAGTACGTTCGAGCAAAGGACACATGAAAGATTTACCGAAGAGCAGACTTGCCATTGACATTGAGAATGACTTTAAGCCCGAATACATACTCGTTAAGGGCAAAGCAGCACTCAAGAACGAACTCCTGAAACTCGCTGAAAACTCAAAAACTGTCCTCTTAGCTTCAGACCCTGACCGTGAGGGCGAAGCTATAGCATGGCATTTGGCTGATATTCTCGGAGTTAATTTAGCAGAAAAATGCAGGGTGAGATTCTATGAGATTACCGAGAACGCCGTTAAAGCTGCCGTTAAGAATCCCGATTACATTGACATCAATAAGGTTGACGCTCAGCAGGCAAGACGTATTTTAGACCGCCTTGTAGGTTACACATTGAGTCCGCTGCTCTGGAAAAAAATACGTTACGGACTCTCTGCAGGACGTGTTCAATCCGTTGCACTCAATATTATCTGTGAACGCGAGCGTGAAATACAGGCATTTGTTCCGGATCCGTATTACGTCATAACCGCTAAGGCCGAAAATAACGGAAAGCATTACGAGCTTAAAGCCTACAAGTCAGACGGCAAATCCCTCATGAAGGGAACACTTCCCCTCTTAATCAACACTGAGGAAAAAGCCAATGAGATTATCGCCGAAATCAAAGCCAATGACATAATCGTACGCGAGTTCAAATCAAAGAACAGTTCTCATTCAGCACCTGCACCTTTCAGAACCAGTACGCTTCAGCAGGAGGCATCGCGCAAACTCAGCTTTGTTCCTGCACATACAATGCGAATAGCTCAGGCACTTTATGAGGGTCTGAACATTCCCGGACGCGGACACATAGGACTCATCACTTACATGAGGACAGACAGCCTGAGAATTTCTGACGAGGCAATAACTATGTGCCGTTCGTACATCAGCGGCAATTACAGCAGGGACTATTTACCCGAAAAACCTAACATCTACGGAGCATCGAGCAAAGCTAAAATTCAGGACGCTCACGAGGCAATCCGCCCTACTGACATAACATTAACGCCCGAATCTCTCGAAGGTGCATTGACTTCCGAACAGCTGAAACTCTACTCATTAATCTGGAGGCGTTTCACTGCCAGTCAGATGACTCCTGCCGTAACAGCTAAGTCAACACTGAAAGCTGACGCAGGACGGGTGAGTTTGAGACAGGAAGGTGAGACGTTAATTTTTGACGGATGGAGTATTCTGTGGCCTCTTGACCTCAAGGGAACTGAGCTTGAAAAAATTAACGAGGGTGAAACGCTCGCATTATCTGACGTTGAGAGCGAGAAGAAATACACTAAGCCCCCTGCACGTTACTCAGAGGCAGGATTGATTAAGACGCTTGAGGAAAACGGCGTTGGCCGTCCGTCAACATATGCGACTATTGCAGGAACGTTAGAGCTCAGGGGATATATTGAGAAGAACGAGGAGAAGAGATTTTACCCGACAGCTTTGGGAATGACTGTCGATGAATTTTTAGCGCATTACTTTAACCGCAAGGACCTTTCATCGATTGTTGACGCAGGATTCACTGCACAGATGGAGAAGGAACTCGATGAAGTTGAAGAGGCTTCGCGTAAATGGCTCGATGTAGTCGGCGAGTTCTGGGGGGAATTTTCAGCGACTCTGTCTGAGGCTGAGGACGCTCCTAAAGTTCCGTTGCCTGCGCCTGAACCTATAGGTGAGGCCTGCCCCGACTGCGGCCATGACTTAGTGAAGAAGCGCGGAAGGTTCGGTGAATTTATTGCGTGTTCAAACTATCCTGAGTGCAAATATACCCGTCCTATTCTCAGCAAAATAGGCGTTACTTGTCCTAAATGCGGGGAGGGTGACATAGTTAAACGCAAGAGCAAAAAGGGAAGGACATTTTACGGGTGTTCGCGTTACCCTGAATGCGGTGAGGATTTATTCGTCAGAGGGTCAACTGTGTTTTGCGCCAAATGCAAGTACAAAGATGAGAGGGATTAGGGAACAGGGGTTAGGGATTAGGGATTAGGGGTTAGCTATTCCCCTATGCCCTATACCCTCTCCCCTATGCCCTACTCACTTTCCCAAAGTCGTTCGAGCCTGTAGAAATCTCTTCCCTTGTGGCTGAAAACGTGAACAACCACATCACCGCCGTCAAGCAGTTTCCA
>JAFTBA010000262.1 GCA_017458545.1 Synergistaceae bacterium
AAAAGTAAACCTGAAACTTCAGCATCGGCATTACTGCGCGAAATCACTGGAGACGTAAGCCATTCATCCCACAGTTTAGAGAGCCATAAATTTTGGGCGTTGCTGACCGACACATTAATTCACCCCGTATTTTTATGCCGTGAAACTCACATGTTTTCCTGTTCTGATGTTAGCCCTGATTACAGGCGTTCCGTCCTGCTTCTGCTCCTGTCCCTCTTGAGCTTCAGGCGCACTCTTCGTGAAACTGTCACGCCTCTGCTGACCGCTATGACGACCTTCGCGCTCATCGTTCTCAGTCTTACGGTGAACCCTCTGCATTTCCGCAGCAGCATCACTCGCCTGAACTCTCTGAGTTACACGTATTCCCTCACGCACTATCTCCTGAGACTGACCTGTGTCCTGCGCAGCGGCTAAAGCATTCGGAGCATGGTGCGTCATGGCCTCAACATTCATGTTCGACATAATCATACTTACAGGGTTCATTGAAAATTAACCTCCTATTTTGCCCGACATGTAATCATACGGCACTAAAACTACAGCACGTTTCTCATCGTCGGCAACAAATGCAGTATATTTACAGTCCTCATGCACTATGTACGTTAAACCCCTGACCGTTATAACAGTTCCTGCGTAACATATATCTTTAACTCTCACTATGCCTTTGTCACGGACTAATGCTATCTGTTCCTCAAGCTCTTCAAGTTCCTTTTTCATACTTTCACGGGCAGCCTGTAACTGGAATTTTACTTTTGTTAAATCCATCATCATTGAGCGTTTTTTATCGTCCAACTGTCCTGCAGCTTCGAGTTTTTTCAACAAAATCATATTAGGCTCAAGACGTTCTAAATTCTCTTCACAGCGTTTTATCTCGGACGTGAATATCTTGCGTTTCTCTAACTGTTCAGGAGGCAATCCGACAACTACTTCGGTTTTAGTACCCATTTCACTCCCTAAAATATTACAGGCTACTTCTAATCCTGCTTCTATTCTTCCTCCTGCTATCTGCGAATGCTTACCGCTCCCCAGTGCTATTACAGCTGTTTGGGCGTAAAGATGGCTGTGTAAGATAGCGTTCTTAACCAGAATTGACCCCCCGCTTCTGATAGTAGCCTGGTCGCCGAAACTCAATGAAATGTCTCCGTTAGCTCTGACTGTTCCGCGCCCCATTCCGCGAACACCTCCCTGTATCACTATTACTCCCTGACTGTCTATGTCTGCACCTTCGACAGGACCTTTAATAGTTATGTTTCCCTGAGCTGCTACGTGAAATCCGTCTCTGACTGCTCCAGTTATTTTGACTGCTCCCGTGAAATCTATGCTGCCTATACCGAAATCTATATCACGGTGTATATCAACTTCAGGCAATACTACTAATCTTCCGCGTTCGTTCTTTAACTGACCTTCAGCAGTAGCGACGAGGAGCAAGGGGTTAATTTCATCGCGTTTCAAACCTTCACCGAATGAGAAATCAACATTTCTGACAGGTATAGCTTTAGCGACATTGCCTTGAACATCAATGCCGTTTTTTCCGTTGACTAAGGGGTGTTTAACGGCGATTTCCTGACCTGGGTGAACAGTAACTATTGTGCTTCTGCTCCAAAAATCTATTTTCT
>JAFTBA010000263.1 GCA_017458545.1 Synergistaceae bacterium
AGGTCTCAGGACGTAATGACGTCGAGGATTACGGAAAAAGAATTGATTTCGACTTGTATTATATCCATAACTGGAGCGTATGGTTAGACATTATCATTATGATTAGAACCTTCAAGGCCGTTTTGAAAGGCAAAGGAGCTTATTAAATATTAATTCATGGTATAATCTCAAAAACATAGTAATCATCAAAGAAAGGACTTGACATTAATGGTTTCATCGTGTAAAATAGGTTCACATCACATCACATCACATCACATCTGACTGCTTTTATCTCTGGTCAGTAACGTTATTTTTATCACTTACAGGGAATAATTCACGTTCGCTCAGCGGTTTCGGGCGGACGTTTTTTTAAGGGGGAGGACTAATTATGACAATGTCCCCCGTTACCAGAAAAGCACTCAACTTTTCATCGTCACTCATTCAGGCAGCATTCGATTTCTTCATTCATCAGTTAATTCTCGCAGCAGTATTGGCATTGTTCGCGGAAAGCCTCGAATTTGAAGTCAGAGTTTTCTTGTCGGGCATCATCATCGCATGTTATGCGTTCAGTTCTCTATACGGCACCCCTGTACTGAAACACGGTTTTTCTTACGAAAAACACTCGCTCGCAAAAACAGCCATACTCATCAGCTTTCTGAGCGTACTGTTCGCATTCACCAGTAACAGCTATATACCTCTGTTCCCTGTTCTGCTGAGCCTCTACCTGTTCATGGCCGCTAATTTGGGACTGAGATATTCTTTGCGCTGCTTCCTCGCCTCAAATCCTGCAGCCTTCCTTAACATTCTTTCAGCTAAACCTGCTTACGGTTCTGAAGGCCCTGATGAGGAAACAGATACGTCTTTACGCAAAGATTACAGGCACAACATGAAAGATATTCTCAGGAAAAAAAGCAGGTTATATCTCTTCATCAAAAGAGCTTTTGATATTCTCTCTTCCGGTATCGCTCTCGTAATATTGTCCCCTTTGCTCCTCGTTACAGCAATAGCAATAAAACTTGAGGACGGAGGCCCAGTCTTTTACAGTGCTAAACGTTGGGGCAAAGACCTCAAGCTCTTCAAAATGCACAAGTTCCGCTCAATGAAAGTCAATGCTGACGCTCTGCTCAAAGATTTACTCAAAGACAGCGAAATGACAGGTCATGCCTTCAAAATAAAAGATGACCCAAGAATAACAAAAGTAGGTAAATTCATCAGAAAATACAGCATTGATGAATTGCCTCAGCTCTGGAATATTTTTACAGGCGATATGTCCGTAGTAGGCCCAAGACCCATTATGACAGTTGACACGGAAAGTATTGACGATTACGATAAACAAAGATGGCTCGTCCGCCCGGGATTAACTTGTTATTGGCAGGTGTCGGGACGCGCAGATGTCAAATGGGCTCAATGGATTGAAATGGATTTGGATTATATCGAGAAAATGAGCATCTCTGAAGATATAAAACTAATCCTCAAAACATTTCCCGTAGTCTTCAAAGCCAGCGGAGCTTATTAGCACCTCCTACAAAAATATATACCTTTCACGTCAACACTTAAACAGTGTCGTCAGCATTAAGAATACAGACGGCACTGTTTGTGATAGAATAAATCGGATTTTTTCCAGTTACTTATAGATCGGGGATGACTTTCACATTGGCAGAAGCTACTAGCGCAAATACTCTTCCCAGTATGCGCAAAAAAGTTCAGAGCTATTCAGATATTGGCGTGGCTCTGTTAATGGTCCTTATCATCATCATGATGGTTGTTCCTTTACCTACTTGGTTAATCGATATACTACTCTCTATGAATATTACTCTCGGCGTCGTTACCCTGCTCGTTACTTTCTACGTCAAACGCGCATTAGACCTCTCGATTTTCCCGACACTTCTGTTGATTTCTACCCTCTTCAGATTGTCGCTCAACGTCTCAACTACCAGATTAATACTCCTTTACGGCAATGCTGGTGAACTCATTAACGCTTTCGGCAATTTCGTCGTTGGCGGTAACTACGTCGTAGGCATTATCATGTTCCTCATACTCGTCATCATTCAAATGCTCGTCATCACTAAAGGCGCTGAACGCGTCGCTGAAGTCGCTGCACGTTTCACCCTCGACGCTATGCCCGGTAAACAAATGTCCATTGACGCTGACCTCAACTCAGGCTTAATCGATGAACAAGGCGCTAAACAACGTAGGCAGGACATTCAACGCGAAGCTGATTTCTACGGAGCTATGGACGGTGCAAGCAAATTCGTAAAAGGAGACGCTATCGCAGGCCTCATCATCACTACCATCAACATAATAGGCGGTCTCTCTATAGGCATCTTCATGCGCGGTATGGACGCTGCAGGTGCTGCTGCTCATTACAGCCTCTTAACTGTCGGCGACGGCCTCGTCGGTCAAATACCTGCACTGCTCATGTCTACTGCTATGGGCGTTATCGTTACAAGAGCTGCTGCCTCATCTGAATTAGGCCCGGACTTAATCAACTCGTTCACTAAATACCCAAGACCCTTATACATCGCTTCAGGTATGCTCATGTCTATGGGGTTAATACCGGGTTTACCTACTGTACCCTTCGTTTCACTCTCCATCTTAATGGGCGCTCTAGGTTACGCAGTAGGCAGAGAAGCTAACCTTCAGGAAATTGCCGCTGAGGAACAAGCTGCCTCAACTCCCTCAGCTGGTCAGCCTCAGGCTGGCGCTCAGCCCTCAACCTCTGGCGCTCCGTCTTCTGCAGGAGCTCAGGCTGAACCTCAAAAAGCTGAACCCGTTTCTCCTGAAGACGTTATGAAACTCTTAACCGTTGAACCTATGGAGGCCGAAATAGGCTACGCTATTATCCCTTTAATTGACCCCGCTCAGGGCGGAGATATGTTAGACAGAATAGGCACTATACGTAAACAAATGGCCCTCGAAATGGGCATCGTCGTTCCTCCAATAAGAATACGCGATAATATCCAGATTAAACCTACTGAATATATACTGAGAGTTAAAGGCGCTGAGGCAGGAAGAGGTGAATTATTACCTGACCACTATCTGGCCATGAATACCGGTGCTGCTGAAGAAGATTTAATCGGCGTTCCTACTAAAGAACCTGCTTTCGGTTTACCGGCTCTGTGGATTTCTACTGACCTGCGCGATAAAGCTGAAGCTATGGGCTATACTGTTGTTGACGCTCCAAGCGTATTAGCTACTCACTTGTCCGAAGTCATTAAGAAAAACGGAGCTGAATTACTCACACGTCAGGAAGTTCAGAAATTAACCGATATGGTTAAAGAAACTGCCCCGGCTGTCATCGATGAACTTTTAGCATCCTTATCACTAGGGGAAATTCAAAAAGTTTTACAGAACTTAATACGTGAACAAATACCTATCAGAGACCTCGTTACTATTTTCGAGGCTCTCGCTGATTACGGCAAAATGTCAAGAAGCGTTGACTTCCTAACTGAACGCGCAAGAGAAGCATTATCACGTTTAATCTCCCTCAAAATTCAAGGCCCTGACGGTATAATTACTGCCGCTACTCTCTCGCCTAATTGGGAACAAAAAATTATGGCAGGCGTTGACGGCGATTTAACAAGAGGTTGGCAGCTCAATTTAGACCCTAGAGACGTTCAGAAAATGATTGCTGCCATATCTAAAGCTATGGACGAAATGATTGTCAAAAATTTACCGCCCGTACTGCTCGTTCACCCTGATGTCAGGCTCATTGTACGAAAATTAATCGAAGGTTCCATAAATAATATTTTCGTCGTGTCTTATAATGAAATCGTCAGAGGCGTTCAGGTTAAAACCGTCGGTATGGTTGAATGACTTAAGGATTAGGGGATAGGGTTTAGGGATTAGGGGTTAGGGAGTTAGTTTTAATTTTCGTTTTGAAGGGGACTTTTTAAGATTATGAGAGTTACTAATCAAATTACTTTTACTGCTAAAGATGATGCTGAAGCATTACGCCTCGCCTCTGAAAGATTAGGCCGTGATGCCGTCATCCTCTCTACTCAAATTATTAAAGAAGGAGGCGTTTTAGGACTTTTCCAGCGCTCAGTACTCAAAGTTACTGCAGGTATTCTGGAAGACGATTTACCCCCTAAACCTCAGCCTAAATCAAGAAATCTTACCCTCTCATCTTCTGCTGACGATATGGACGATGATACTAAACGGGAAAATTTAATAGCTTTCAGGAAACTTATGGAGTTCAAAGAAAGAGGCTCTATAACACCTTCTATTCCTTCACCCGCCGTTCCTGCTGATTTAGGCGAGGAAGGTTACCGCTTACCCTCCGATAACGTCAGAATTTCTCCCGAAGCCCTCAGAAATGCTTACGGCCTCACTACAAGACCTGCTCCGCACGTCAATGAACAAAATTTCTCTGTCCCTGTTCCTGCACCTGCCCCTTCACCTAAACCTGAAAAAACCTTCAGCAATAATGACGCTGAAATCCTCAAAAATCAGGTCGGTATGCTGGCTGACAGAATTGATGTCCTCTTACAGCGCTTAACTGCAGTGGAAAACGGCGTTAATTCCGCTGTACGTCAGCAGCAATTCCCTCAGCAGTTCCAGCCCGTAACTCTTACTCCTGATGAACAAAGCTATGAGAGCAGGCTCAGAGCTTCGGAGGTCGATGAAAAATATATCCGCAAATTACTCGCTGATTATTCAGTCTTCACCAGAAAAGAAAGAAACAAAAAATTACCCTTCTCTAAATGGCTCGCTGCTCAAATCGATTGTTCAGGCGATAACGGCAATGACGCTACAGGAGGCAGAAAAGTTATGCTCTTAGGCCCTACAGGTGTAGGCAAAACTACTACTATCGCTAAACTCGCAGCTATTAAAGCACTTTGGGAACATAAAAAAGTCCTGCTGCTCACTTCCGATACTTACAGAATTGCAGCCGTCGAACAGCTCAAAACTTATGCCAAAATATTAGGCGTTCCTATCGAAATTATATTCGATATAACCTCTGTCAATAACGTCGTTAATCAGCACGATAATGCTGACATAATACTGCTCGATACTGCAGGACGTTCTCAGCGTGATAAAAAAAATATGGAACTGTTCGAAAGCATTTATAACTCATTCTTACCCGATGCAGTACATTTGGTCTTAGCTGCTAACATGAAATATAATGACATGCTCGATGTCGTTGAACATATACCTAATATACCTATATCACATTTACTGTTCACTAAACTCGATGAGACTGTCAGCTACGGTGCTATTTTCAATATTCATCAGGTAATGGGCTGCCCCGTTTCATTCCTAACCGTCGGGCAAAACGTACCTAAAGACATCGAAACTGCTTCAGGCGCAAGAATTGCTGATTACCTGCTGAAAACAGAAGAAGAACGAAAGCGGTAAAATAATTATGTTAAACAAAAATTATAACTTAAACCCGGATCAGGCCGGAGAATTGAGGCGATTAGTCATAGATAACAGAGAGAACAGAGAAAAAATCTCTGAGCAGAATTTTATCAGTAAACTTCATACAATCACGGTGCTGAGCGGTAAAGGAGGTGTCGGGAAAAGCAATATAGCAGCATCATTGGGTTTCGCACTGGCAGATTTCGGCAGAAAAACTGTACTGATAGACGCAGATTTGGGTCTGGCGAACCTGGATATACTCTGCGGAGTAAGAAATGCCCGTTACAACATAGCTCACCTAATAGAAGGCTCAAGAACTCTAAATGAAATACTCGTTCACTTCAAAACTTCTCCGCGCGCTCAATCGCTTAACGGCTCAGTTTCTCTCTTACCGGGAGGTTACGGAATAAAAGAAATTGCTGACCTCGATGATTATGCTATGGAAAAACTGTTCACCGTACTGTCCGAACTCGAAATTAATACTGACTACATAATCATGGACGCAGGTGCTGGCATTCACAAAGGCGCTTTGTCATTCGCTTATGCCTCTGAAATAACTCTGCTCATTACAACACCTGAACCTACAAGTATCAGAGACGCTTACGGCGTGATTAAATCACTCGGAGCTGCTGCCTGGCAGGAAAACAATAACCCCGCAAGCGGTCTTATGCTGGTCGTAAATATGGCTGCTTCAAGCAGAGAAGCTCAGGAAGTAGCTGAACGCATAAAATTGGCTTCAATACAGTTCTTAGGAAACTCTCCCATGTATTTGGGCTATGTACTCAAAGATGACGCTATCGAACGCTCTGTAAAAAACTGCCGAATATTTTATAGGGCTGAACCCGATGCAAATGCTTCTATATGCATAAGAAATCTTGCAGGCGAATTGCTCAGAATATTCGAGGGCATAGAACCCGAACATGAACATCTAAATCAGAACAACAGTAACTCACAGAAAAAACAACCGAAAAAAACTAAACAAAAAGGCATAAGTTCATTTTTCGGAAGGCTGGCGGAGTATATAATAAGAAGTAAAAATTAAAGAAAGGGGATTTAACAGGCGATGAAAAAAATTAAAGTCCTTGTTGTCGATGACAGTGCCTTAATGCGTCAGTTCATCAGCGATATACTGAAAAGCGACAGCGGTATTGATGTCATCGGTTCCGCTAAGGACGGCGCTGAAGCAGTTAAAACAGTTAAAGCAATGAAACCTGATGTCGTTACTATGGACGTTGAAATGCCCGTTATGGACGGACTGCAGGCTTTAAGCACAATAATGCGCGAATGTCCCGTCCCTGTCGTAATGCTCAGTGCCCTCACTCAGGAAGCTGCTGAAACTACTATGAAAGCATTGGCTTACGGTGCCGTTGATTTCATAGGCAAACCTTCGGGAAGTATTTCGCTTAACATTAGAGAACTCAGTGACGAAATTATCGGCAAAGTTAAAGCTGCCAGCGTTGCCGCTCTCAGAACAGGTGTCAGGGCTGCTCCTTTGAGGGTTAATCCCGTAATTGCTGACAGACCAAGAATAACGGCTGCACTTCCTTTGAGAGTCGAACTCGTCGCTATAGCCTCATCAACTGGAGGACCTATGGCACTTAGCGACCTGCTGCCCAAACTACCGAAAAATTTACCCGTCCCCGTAGTCATAACACAGCATATGCCTAAAGAGTTCACAGGCTCATTCGCCCGCAGATTAAATGAAGCGTCTAAAATTGAAGTCGTTGAAGGCTTTGACGGCCTAACCCTGAAAGCAGGCAGAGCTGTTATAGCTCCGGGAGGTAAACACCTCGTATTCAAACGCAGAGCAGGAAGTACTGTATGCGAATTGTCTGATGCACCTCCAGTCTTATCGGTTAAACCTGCTGCTAATATAATGTTCCAGAGCGCTGCTGATGAGTACGGCGGTAACGTCCTTTGCGTTATACTCACAGGCATGGGCAGAGACGGTACTGACGGTGCCGTAATCCTTAAACGTAAAGGCGCTTATGTCATAGCAGAAAGCCAGAAAACTTGTGTCGTTTATGGTATGCCTAAGGCTGCTGTTGAAGCAGGTATTGTTGATGAGGTTCTTGCTCTTGATGATATACCTGATGCGATTGTAAGACTCGTTACAAAATAAAAAAATTAAACACCGTACGTATTTAAGCAATAAACATTTTTAAGATTAAGATTAAAGAGATAAAATTAATATGCAGACAGAACAAGGGGGAATAGTTTTATTATGACCGATATGGATATGAGCCAGTATTTAGGCGCATTCCTTGATGAAACGGACGATAACGTCCAGAGACTTGATGATTTACTCCTCGCCCTCGAAAAAAATATGACCGATATGGATGTCATTAACGAAATTTTCAGGGCTGCTCACACGTTAAAAGGCATGGCCGGAACTATGGGCTTCACTAACATGATGGGCCTCACTCACGCTATGGAAGACAGACTCGATGCCGCCAGAAAAGGTACCCGTCCTCTCACTGAAGCCGATATGAACAGACTGTTTCAGGGCCTCGATACACTTCAGGAAATGGCAGACTCTATTCGCGGAGGCGGTAACGACTCTCACATTGACGTTTCGCAGATGGTTCACGACTTACGCAACGAAAACCCTGCAGATACATCTCAGGCTGCTCCTGCGGCAACAACTCCATCATCAGCAGCTCCTTCAGACTCAGCTCACTCCTCTCAGGACACTGAATGGGCTAAGAAAGCTAATGCCCAGGGCGCAAATGCTTACGATATTCACGTTACCCTGAGCCAGAGCTGCCTCCTCAAAGCTGCACGCGCTTACATGGTCGTCAACAGATTAGAGGAATTGGGCGAAATTTTCAGGGCTGAACCTCCCGTTGAAGCTCTCGAAAAAGAACAGTTCGAGTTCGATTTCAATATATTCGTCGCTACTCCTGCTCCTGCCGATGAGGTCAAAGCTGCTCTCGAAAAAATAGGCGACGTTCTCAGTGCTGATGTCCTTGAAATCAAACCTGATGATACTCACTCTCCTGCTCCTGCTGCTCCCGTTCAGTCCGAAACTCCTCAGGCTCAGGCTGCTGCTCCTGCTCCCGTTCCTGCTGACCCTGCTGCTCAGGCTGCGCCTCCTGCTGCCCCTGCTGCCCCTGCTCCTAAAAAGGAAACTCCTAAGAAAGGCAGTCAGACCGTCAGAGTTGATATAGGCCGTCTCGATAAACTCATGAACCTCGTCGGCGAACTCGTCATCTCAAGAGCCAGAATTGAACGCCTCGTTCAGGAAGCCAGACTTAGACAGTTCGATGATACACTCTCTCAGTTAGGCAGAATTTCAGGCGATATTCAGGAACTCGTAACTAAACTCAGAATGGTTCCCGTCAGTTTCACTTTCGACCGCTTCCCCAGATTAATACGCGACCTGTGCAAAACTCTCAACAAAAATGTCGAACTCGTACTTGAAGGCGAAGACACTGAGCTGGACCGTACCGTTATCGACGAAATCGGCGACCCTATGGTTCACTTAATCCGCAACTCTATGGACCACGGCATTGAACACCCTGACGAACGAAAAGCTCTCGGTAAACCTGAAAAAGGTATCCTCAAAATCGCTGCTTATCAGGAAGGCTCAGGCGTTGTCATCGAAGTCTCTGATGACGGCGCAGGTATTGACCCCGACAAAGTTAAGAAAAAAGCTATCGAAAGAGGTATCATTTCAGAAGACAGAGCTAATATCATGACTGATGAAGAAGCCCAGCAGTTAGTCCTCTTACCGGGCTTCAGCATGGCTAAACAGGTTACCGATTTAAGCGGCAGAGGCGTAGGCATGGATGCCGTCAAAACTAAAGTAGAAGCTCTCGGAGGACAGTTCGACCTCTCAAGCAAAAAAAATGAAGGCACTCACGTCTACATCAGATTACCCCTCACCCTCGCTATCGTACTCTCACTGTTAATCAAAGTCGGTAACGAAACTTATGCCATTTCACTCGAAAACGTTGAGGAAACTATCATGGTCAGACGCGATGATATTAAAACCGTTCACGGCGAACCTACTACACTGTTACGCGGTGAAGTCCTCTCCCTTAATATCCTCGGCGACATCTTAGGCTCGCCTGACGTTGAACATGACAGAAACGAATACCCCGTCGTAGTCGTCAAAATCGGCAAAAATAAAATCGGCTTCATCGTCTCTGAATTAATCGGACAGCAGGAAATCGTCATTAAATCTTTAGGCCGTTTCCTCTCCAAAATTGACGGCATTACAGGAGGCACTATACTCGGTGACGGCAATGTCGCTTTAATACTCGATGTAGCCTCGTTCTATTCCACTAAAAGTTAGTGACTGTGACTGACATGTTAAACGATAAACAGCTCGATGCCATAAAAGAAGTCGCTAATATAGGGACTGGGAATGCTGCTACTGCCCTCTCAGGTCTGTTGTCCAGCATGATACATATGGACGTTCCTGAAACTGAACTGGTCTCTATTTACGAACTCGCTGAACATTACGGAGACCCTTTGCAGACCGTAGGAGCAGTTTTCGTAAGGTCTACAGGAGGTTTCCAGTGCAGCTTAATATTCATTCAGCCCGAAGATGATGCAGGCTTAATGGTCGAATTACTCCTCAAACAGCAGTTCGGTACTTATATCCCCATTAACGAAGTACCTCAGGATTTAACCGACAGCGCCCTCGCTGAAGTAGGAAACATAGTACTCAGTTCATTCCTCAATTCCATTAACATGTTACTGGGTACTCAGCACCAGATAAGCGTCCCTGGTGTAGCTCATGACATGCTCAGCTCAGTGCTCGATGTAGTAGCTTCAATTTACGGCCAGATGGGTGAAACAGCCCTCATGGTTAATACTGAACTCAAAGTTGACGGGCTCAGTGAAGGCAAAAAAATTTCAGGGCATATAATTATGATACCTGACCCGGATAGTTTAGGTCTACTGCTCAGAAAGTTGAAGGTGATTTAATGAATGGCTGAGAACAGTATTGTATTAGGAATGGCAGACTTAATGGTCGTTAATGCCCCCGTTAAACTCGTAACTTTAGGCTTAGGCTCATGCATAGGGCTGGTGGTTTATGACACTTTCGCTAAAATAGCAGGTATGGCTCACATAATGCTCCCTGACAGCAGGGGCCTTCACGGTTCAGAAAAAGTAGGCAAATTCGCTGACACAGCTGTACCTGCAATAATTGAGGAAATGCTCAGGAAAGGCGCTTCACGTCCGCGCATAAAAGCTAAAATCGCAGGAGGCGCTCAAATGTTCTCATTACCCGGCGCTTCACCCGAGTTCTTAACCGTCGGGGCTAAAAACGTTAATGAAACACGAAAAAGACTTCAGCGCTTAGGTATTGCTATAATAGCTTCCGATACCGGCGGCAATAAAGGCAGAACTATAGAGTTTTCAACAAGTAACTGGATGTTAAAAGTCAAAACGCTCGGAAAGGGAATTAGCGAGATATGACGCTTAAAACAGTTAAAACAGAAAAGACTGAGAAAGAATTATGGGAAGAATATTCCAGAACAGGTAACGGCCGTGATGAATTAATCCTCAAATATCTTCCCCTCATTAAATACGTCGTCGGCAGAATGGCCGTAACTCCTCCGCAGGGTTTGGACTTTGAAGACATTTTGAGTTTCGGAGTTTTCGGCCTGATGGACGCTGTCGAAAAGTTCGACCCCGAAAAAGGCTTCGTGTTCCAGACCTATGCAATTCCAAGAATAAGAGGAGCTATTCTCGATGAACTGCGTAAATGCGATTGGTTCTCAAGAACAGGACGTGAGAAAGTTCAAAAGTTTAACCGCGCTATGGAGAAAGTTTTAAGAGATAAGGGCGAAACTGATGACACCCTCATCATGAGCGAAATGGGCGTTGATGCTGAAGAATATTACGAGATACAGGACTTGGCTTCAAGAGGCTATATTACTTCTTTGGACGAGGCTACACCGCTCGATGACGGTGAGATTTCACCGGAAGCTAATATCCCTGATGAACGCGAAACCGCTGCCGACAGGCTCGATGATGAAAGCGATAAACAAATGCTCCTTGAAGCTATTGAGGAATTACCCGAAAGGGAACGGCAGATGTTAAGCCTGTACTACTACGAGGGTTTAACGTTGAAAGAAATCGGGAAAGTAATGGGCGTTTCCGAAAGCAGAGTTTCTCAGATACACGGTAAAGGTCTCGGAATGCTCAGAGCAATTCTTCGCACTAAAATGAACGCATAATTAAGGAGAGATAGTTTTAACGATGGGAAAATTTTTCAACAAGATACGTCAGGTCTTTAACATATTCCTGATAATGGCTTTAATCGCTGCTGTAACCGCTGTGTTCGTTTACTACCTGACTACCCCCGAACAGAGAGGTACTGCTTTTTGGATGTCGGTGGGGTTCTTAGCGTTTGCGCTGGTGGTTGAAACTCTGCTCTTTGCAGGAATAGCTTGGCGCGGTAACAAAGGCAAAAATATCCCCGTAAGTTTCTCGAAAGCTATACTCGGAGGAATATATTTCCTTTTCGTCATAGTCGTTTCAATCTGGAACGCTTATGCCGAATGGAGTTTTACTCATTACCTGCTCGTTCATGTAGGAGGGCTTGCTCTGTTCTTAGTGCCTATGGGATTAATCAATATGGCAGAGCTTAAACTCTCAAGTTCAGAAACTAAACAACAGGCCGAAGGAAGATTAAACCTTTCGACAATGGCCTCAACAATAGGATACATTGCTGATGACATGAAGAAAGCAGGAATGTCTCAGGAAGTTAC
>JAFTBA010000264.1 GCA_017458545.1 Synergistaceae bacterium
AGGCGATTTCGGGCGCAAGGTAATTAGGATTAAACTTGCGGAAAGCATTTCGGTAAAACTTGAACGGGCAAGGATTTTCCTGTCCCGTTTATTTTTTTACCGGTTGTGAAAATGTCTGTGTCCTTTCAGAGTGATATAGTGATTATGTTCGTGTGAATGCGTTACAACATGAACATGGCTGAAACCGTTACGGTAATGAATAAATACATGCCTGTGCCTGTGCGAATGCCTCTGCGTCATCGTATCCGCAACAACCAGTACTGACCCCAAAATCATCACTGCCAGCGCAGCAAGATACGTCCCCGAAAGTTCCTCACGAAGCAGCACGAACGACATCAATGCTCCTGCGAACGGTGCAACCGCATAATACGCGCTCGTCTTCGCAGCACCTAAAGTTTCCTGAGCCCTCACGTAGAAAAATATGCTCAGTCCGTAAGCAACAAACCCAAGCAGCATTGCATTCACGGAAGCCATGAGAGACGGAACGTTCTCACCCTGAAACAGAGCGATTAACATTGAGCCTATACCCGATAAAATTCCTTTGAGCATTACGATCTTGGCCGCACTCTTCGATGATAATTTCCTCGTACAGTTGTTCTCAAGACCCCAGAATGTCGCGGCCGTAAGCACAAAAATTGAACCGTACGAAAATCTCAGGCTGTCGCTCCCCTCAAACGTCAGGAGTATTCCCGAAACAGTGATTAACAGAATCGCAAGCTGTAACGTTTTCGACACAGGTTCACGGAAAAATACAAACGCAATCAACGCCGTTGCAACTATCTCAAAATTACCCAGCAATGACGCGTTCGATGATGTCCCGTAACGTATACCCATCATCAGAAAAATAGGTGCCGCTATATCAAGCACTATCATTCCAGCAACAAAAGGCATATCATCTCCCGTGAACGGCTCGGAATTTTCCTCAATGTTCAGTTTCAGCAATGACAGTATCAGCATTCCTGTACCTGCTCCGAGATAAAGCAATGCGGCCATGAATGACGACTCTATTTCCCTGAGAAGTATTTTTGACAACGGCACATTAACCGCGTAAAACAATGCTGCTGATAACGCAAATATTATTGCTTTGATTTTAGTGTTCATGAAAGGGATTATACTACTGATTGAAAAAGTTAAACGGGTCAGGAGTTTGTGAGACTCACTGCCCGTTTTTTATCGGTGAAAATTACGCGGCAGGTACTTCGAGTTTACCGTCATCAATAAGGGCATTTGCTACCCATTCGGCAACTACCCCGGTGATTTCAATGCAATGAGCTTTTCTTTCGGGCGACATGAAATTATCCCCTGCCCACTGACGAGTCATTACACGGCAGCATGTTGCGCCGTACTTTTCCTTCACAAAATCGTGAAGACCCTTAGCCACTTCGAACATCTTGGGATTCATCTGCTGACCCTTAACACGCCCGTAAACGATTCCCAATGCCATTTCACCGCCAGATACTGCTCCGCAAAGGCACTGAGCCTTACCCAATCCGATGGGGAAACTCGAGGCCATTTTGACGATGTTGTCATCGAACGGCTTGCCTAATGCGTCATTGATTGTCTGAAGCACTGCCTCAGAACAGAAGAACGTACCGCTCCTGAAATATTCCTCAGCGGTCTCACGGATTGATTTAACGTATTCTTCACGTGTCATAATTTTACCCTCCAAATATATTTACTTCGCGCCTGAAAATATAAACATCACGTAGCGCGCGAGTACCCACAAAACTATTACACCTGCTATAACAGTCTGGACATCACACAAAATTCCCTGCCATGTGAAACCCGTAAATGCTCCTGACATTTTCACTGCTATTGCGCTTATCACTAAAGGGAACGTGAACGCCGAATGACTCGGAATGAATGCACCCCTGAACGTCCGAATGAAGTAAATCATTCCGATAACCCAGAAGAATAATGACGCTGCTAACAGCGCGTAAACCATCACTGCGTTTTTCTCCGAGAAAGAGACCATATACCCTGCAAGTAACAGGGACGCAGGTGCTGCGAAAATTACCGTTGTCGGCATAGCAGGTGCAGGAATTTCACCGACAATCCAAACCCTGTAGCACACAACAACAAGTAACAAAATGTATGTTACGAGTCCGAACCAGAAAGCATACTGACCGATGTTAAGCATTCCCGTAACGGGAGCTGATACGCTCGCAACGGCAATACCTACATAGACGATGAACCATGACGGAAACACCTTCTTAACAGCGAAGCCTTTAACCACGAAATTAAGCGTGAACCATATGATGAGCAGCACATGGCCGATAACCCCTGCATACCATACAATACTCGCGCATTCGGGGCAGTAAGGTTTGATGTACCCTGCGAGTAACATCGTTGCCATTGTGAATGTCGGGAATACGCTTGCTGCTACGGGATTACTGAGAGGCTCAGAGAGCTTTGAGTTGAGGACTAAGACTTTCAGCAGGTAAGGAACGTATAAGATGAAACCGATAACGCCGATTACATGTCTTGCCTCATTGCTGTAGGACTGTACGAGATTCCCAAGTGCAAACAAACCGAGAATTAACCCTGCTATAGGGATCGGATAACGTTTCAAGAAATCCATGACTAATAATTAACCTCCTCAAAAAAATTTTAAGGCTGTCTCATATTTGAACTGAACGCGCGAAATTTTAAGTGATGTGAAAAGATTTTCAGCTGACGTTCTTCAGAGAGAAGCCGAAACCGGAATTTTTGTTCATACCGACTGCATCACGTGCATTAACGTTTAAGTATCATACGTACTTAATCATGGTAATAACTGTTCGACTCCTTTCATGAAGATTTTTGATGTGAATTATAATATCAGCCTTCGCAGTTGAAGGCTATAATGTTTTTTCGTTACTTGTGAATAAGTCTCAGACCATTTTTGACGGAACTATATAACGGTCGTATTCTTCAGCCGTTAAAATCCCAAGTGATACGGCTGACTCTTTGAGGGTTATATTTTTCCCGTGAGCATTCTTAGCGATTAACGCTGCTTTGTCGTAACCTATGTGAGGATTCAGAGCGGTAACAAGCATTAATGACTTCGACAAATTTTCGTTCATTCTTTCAACGTTGGGACGTATACCGTTAAGGCATTTCCGTATGAAGAACGCGAAAGTTTCACTCAAAAGGTTAACCGACTGAAGGAAGTTATAAGCGATTACAGGCATGAATACATTGAGCTGGAAATTCCCCTGACTCGCAGCGAAACCTATAGCAGCGTCATTACCCATAACCTGAACAGCAGCCATCGTTAAAGCCTCGCATTGAGTAGGATTGACTTTGCCGGGCATTATTGAGCTGCCTGGTTCGTTCTCAGGGATAGAGATTTCGCCCAGACCGCAGCGAGGGCCTGACGCTAACCAGCGTATATCGTTGGCAATCTTCATCATGTCTGCGGCAAGTGCTTTCAATGCACCGTGAACGTAAGCGAATGAAGCCTTTGACGTTAAAGCATGGAACTTGTTGGGACTCGTGATGAAGGGAAAGCCTGTGAGACGTGAAATTTCTTTTGCAGACTCTTCAGCGAAACCTTCGGGAGCGTTTAAGCCTGTACCTACTGCAGTACCTCCTAATGCGAGGGGGTACAGAGAAGTCATTGCGAGAGCGATTGATTTTTTGCCATTGACTAACATTTCGCGCCAAGCTGAAATTTCCTGAGCAAACGTTATGGGTACAGCGTCCTGAAGATGAGTCCTGCCAGTTTTGATGACACTGATGTTGTCATTCATGAGTCGTTCTAACGTTTCAATGCCCTCATCGAGAACAGGGAACAGTCTGGTTTCAATCTCAGTTACTGCCGAAATATTCATTGCTGACGGG
>JAFTBA010000265.1 GCA_017458545.1 Synergistaceae bacterium
AAAGACACACGGAGAGTCAGCACAAAAAATTCTCACTGTCATTTACGCAGGTCATGGGTTCGTTTACGGTTCATGCGGCGGATTTTTGGAGGCAGGTGAATATTCACATGAGTCAATTCTGGAATGGCTCGCTGAAAATCCTGACGCTTATGTTATCTCCGATGACCCCGAACGCACAGGACTCAACGCTGAAATTACTGGGGTTAAACCTGATGTGTTATCGCTGTGTGAAATTGCAAAAGTAAAAACAGACTCCTCAGTAAGCCCCTCTTCACTTAAAATATGCTATTACCGCGCCCCTCAGGGCGTTAATTAAACAGAAAGGTGAAATCAAATCATGAATGCTGCATTTATTGTAGATGCTGTATTGGGTATAATCCTCATATTTTTTCTTTACAGGGGATTGGTCAACGGTTTTTCTGGGGAAGTAATAGGACTCGTAGGGTTCTTTGTGAGTACGTTCTGTGCGTGGAAATTCTTGGACCCTGCTGTCGAATTAGCCTCGCGTTACATTAATGACCCTGCTTTTGACAGAACTATATTGTCATTAGCGTGTGCACTGGCAATTTTCTTCACGGTTCAAATCATTTTCGCATTAATCGGATTCATACTCTCATTTGTCGTCAAAGTTACTAAACTTTCAGTAACGGATCATATTTTCGGAATGCTCGTAGGTTTTCTTAAAGTATGTTTCATAACAATACTGGTCTATGCACTGCTCTCATCATTCCCTAAAATGATTCCTACAGAATGGATGAAAGAAAGCTGGTTCATGAAAGGTGCTTCGTATGTATGGCCGTCAATAAGGGACTTGCTTCAGAAACACGGACTGATAGATTTCAGTGCGCTGACGGGCGGAATGTAAATGCGTATAGCTGAAAACGTTTCGGAAATTCTAGAACTTGAGAAAAATTTGCTCCCCTTCCGTGAAAGATTACGAGGCGGATTAGGGGAGTTAATTTTGGATTCTCTTACCCCTGCCGAAGATTTCGACTCACTCCGCGAACGCGAGAAGTTATTACGCGAATGGTTAGACCTCACAGACCGTAACGGCGAATTTACCTTCAACGCAGGACTCGAAGCAGTATCGCCGATGTTCCCGAATGCTAAGAGGAGCGGTATTCTTTCGGGTGAAGAATTATTACGGGTAAGAGCTGTTTTGAACTGCGCAAAACGAATCAGGGACGGCTTAAGTGAGTGTGCAGAGGGTTACGGGAGCATTGAGTCATTAAGACGTGGGATAAGGGATTTTTCGCCTGAGATTGAGTCGCTAAATGTCATTGAGGATTCGGGAAGGCTTGCCGATAACGCCTCGCCTAAACTCGCAGTTATACGCGAGGAATTAGAGAACCTTAAACGCAACGGACGGCGAATCGCTCAAAAACTATTTGAGGACTCTGACATCACTAACATGTTACAGGAACGTTCGCTGTCATGGCGTGAAGGAAGATTTTTGATGTTAGTACGGCAGGAATATATTAACCGTTTTCCGGGACTGGCTGTTGAACGTTCAGCGTCAGGAAATTCCGTATACATGGAACCCAAAGCATTATCCCGTGTCAATAACGACCTAATCATCAAGACTAAAGACGAACAGGACGAAGAGAGATTGATTCTCCTTGCGCTCACTAAAAGTATTTTGTCCCGTGAAAACGCAGTCATTAACGCCGAGAGAGTCATAGGTACTTTGGATTTGTTATGTGTGTGCGATGACCTGATACGCAATAAACACTGGGTAATTCCTGAGCTGTCGGCAAAAAAATTATTCAGGCTTGTTGACGCTAGACACCCTATGTTAAGGGACAAGGCCGTACCCGTTTCAGTGTCATGCGGTGAAAGTTTTACTACGCTCGTTATAACAGGTTCAAACACCGGCGGCAAAACAGTTACGCTCAAAACAGCAGGAGTCTTAATCGCTATGGCTTGGTTAGGATTGCCGCTGCCTGCGAGGGACGGAACTGTTATAGGAACGTTCGATGAAATTTACGAGGACATAGGCGACGAACAGAGCATTGAACAAAATTTATCAACGTTCAGCGCACACTTGCAGAAAATCATAAACATTCTCAAAAACTCAACAGATTCATCACTGGTATTGCTTGACGAACTCGGAGCAGGTACTGACCCTCATGAGGGCGCAGCGTTAGGAGTTGCCATTCTGAAAACGCTCAAGGATAAGGGCTGTATCACACTCGCAACGACTCACCATAACCCAATCAAACAGTATGCCCTAATGACTGAAGGAGTCGAGACCGCAAGCATGGAGTTCGACATTGAGAAGTTACAGCCTACTTACAGATTGTTGATGGGCATACCGGGGAGGAGCAGCGCATTGCTTATTGCGAGGCGTTACGGAATGCCTGAGGAAGTATTGAGACTCGCTCAGGGTGAATTGGACTCTCGTGAGGTTACAGCAGAGGACATAATGAGCGAACTCAACGAACGCAAAGCAGCTTTAGACACTGCTGAGCGTCAGGTGCATTCGGCCATGCAGGAAGCAGAGACTCTCAAACAGGCATATCAGAGCCGTGTTAAAGAGATAGACATTCAGCGCGACAAAATCATGCAGGCAGCCGACAGGAAAGCGGAAAAGTTTATTTCACAGGCTGAAGAGACATCGAAAGAAATTATACGGAGCATAGAAGAATCTGCGCGGGATATAGCGCGGAAAGGTTACAACGTGAAACGGAGAGAACTCAAAACATTAAGGGGAGTAATCGACAAACGTCATCAGAAACGCACTGAGCGCGAAATTGAGAACAGCCCTAAACCTTTTATCCCTGCTCCCGGAGTTACTGCTATGGTAGCAGGGAGCGGCATAGTAGGAATCATTAACGAGATTCGCAACGGACGCGCTTATATGACGGCAGGGCCTATGAGTGTTGACGTACCATTGAGCCAGTTAATTGCTACAGACAAAAAAGCTCAGGTTGCTACACCTCCGCAGGATACATCGAGGCTTCCTAAACCTGAGACAGTACCGTCATCAATAATGGTTCGCGGAATGCTCGTTGCTGAGGCAATGCCTTTGGTAGCGAATTACCTCGATAAGGCTTACAGGTCTAATCACTCGGTTGTAACTGTGATTCACGGAAGGGGCGAGGGAATTTTAAGGCGCGAAGTTCATGCGCTTCTGTCGAGACTAAGCTATGTGAAAAGTTACAGGCTCGGAGTTGAAGGTGAGGGCGGTTACGGAGTTACTATAGTTGAGTTCAAATGAGGGGTGAATAATTGATGAGTATGTTAGCAAAATTATACATGGAGTTTCTGAAATTCGGAGCGTTTACGTTCGGAGGGGGCTGGAGCATAGTAGCTCAGATGAGGGAATTATACGTTAAGCGCGAAAAAATCATAACCGATGAGGAATTACTCGACATAACAAGTATAGGCCGTTCGCTTCCGGGCACAATGATAGGTAACATAGCAATGTTTTTCGGCCACAGAATGGCAGGTTTTTTAGGGGGATTGGCCTGCATGTTCGGAATGATTACAGTTCCTATGATAATCCTGATAGTTATAACAAGTTTTTACACTGCTTTTCAGAACAACATCTGGGTCGCCTCTGCAATGAAAGGTATCAGAACAGCAGTAGCACCCGTAATACTCAGTGCCTTAATGGGAATGATTAAGAGTGCTTTCAAGTTACCGCCCTGTTACGTTATAGCAGCTGCTATGTTCGGACTGTATTTCTTCCTGAGAATGAGTCCCGTATGGCTCGTAGTTATAGGTGCGGTATTAGGTCTGTTAATTTGCGAGTATTACGAGAGAAAAGGAGAGGACTCAAAATGATATTACTGCTCGAATTATTCTGGAGTTTCGTGAAAATAGGCTTCACCAGTTTCGGGGGACTCTCAATGATTCCGTTAATCTCCGCTGAAATGATCTCTCACGGCTGGATGACAGCTCATGAAGTCTCCGACATAGTAGCAATCGCTGAAATGACTCCGGGCCCATTAGGTTTGAACTGCGCGACTTTCGCAGGAATGAGGGCAGCAGGTTTAGCAGGGGCATTCGTTGCTAACATGGGAGCTTTGAGTCCGACATATACACTCTGTGCAGTAGCAGCAGTATTCTTCGATCATTTCAGGGACAACAAAAGGCTCGGCGAAATAATGACTGGTGTACGTCCTGCATGTGTCGGAATGGTTGCAGGAGTAATTGTTGACTTAGTGCTTGTGAATTACGTTGAGGCAGGGAATATTCATGTGCCTTCTGTGATTTTGGGAGTTGTTGACTTGGTGCTGCTGCTGAAATTTCACATGTCTATTCCTAAAGTGTTAATGCTCAGTGCTGTTGCAGGAATAATTTTATTCGGGGTGATGGGACTTTGAACAAGGAAAATTTACGGAAGATTATTGAGCTGCGTCATGAGCTTCACGAATACCCTGAGCTGTCGGGCAGCGAGTCGTCAACAAAAAGAAGACTCATGAATTTCATTGAGACCAATACACATTTAGCCGTTATCGACTGCGGTAAATGGTTCTATGCTTCGCGCTACGTTGAGGGTACAAAGGCAATAGCATTCCGCTCCGAAATGGACGCTCTCCCTATGGCCGAGTCAATCCCATTGCCTTACGCCTCCCGAAACCCTAACGTCTCACACAAATGCGGCCATGACGGACACAGTGCAGCCCTTTGCGGATTAGCCCTTGAACTCGAAACGTTACCCGTAAACAGATCCGTCTATCTGATATTCCAGCACGCTGAGGAAATCGGATTAGGTGCGCGCGAATGTTCAGGGCTTTTACGGGAACGCAGCATAAGCGAAATTTACGCGTTCCATAACTGGAGCGGCTGGCCTGAGAAAAGCATAGTTGTCAGGAACGGTGTATGTCAGTGCGCTTCAGCAGGTTTAACGGTTAAATTCAGCGGAAGGTCAGCACATGCCGGTGAACCCGAAAAAGCTATTAACCCATCTCATGCAATCGCTGAATTGATTTTAAGGACTGAGAGCTTAACGGAAGATTACAGGGCCAAGAAAGTGTTATGTACGATTGTCGGGATTAACACGGGCGGTAATAACTTCGGGATTTCACCTGCTGACGGCGAAATCTCAATGACTCTCAGAGCCGAAAACGATTCGGATATGCGCGCTTTCGCTAATGCCGTTCTTAACGCTGCAGAAAATATTGCCTCAGAAAATTCATTGACGTTCTCGCGGAAAATGAGCGATTATTTCACCGACACTTCGAGCGATTCCAGGAGCGTTAAACGCGTGAGGGCTTCTGCCGAATCATTGGGGCTTAAAGTTATAGACATGGCCGAACCCATAAGAGCCTCAGAGGATTTCGGGCTTTACACCAAACAGATAGCAGGAGCAATATTCTACATCGGGAACGGCGAGGATTACCCTGATATTCACACGGGGGATTACGATTTCAATGATAATATTCTTGAGACTGCCGTTGATATGTTCACTGAGATTTACGGACATTCCTAACAGAAAAACAGAAAAAAAGGGGGAAGCAATAGATGATGGTTTTCCTAATGTTCGTGCAGCGTATTCAGTTGTAAGAGGGCCGTATGGCGGTACTTACCATTGGATAACGGCAGATAAGACACAAATTGCGTTCTTTGTGTATTGCAGTGCTTACGGGAGCAGGCCGTTGGTAAATTTGTTCCGTGAGATTGCCTCAAGTGTCCGCCGTGATTTAGGATTAGGACGGGTGAATATCCTTCCCAAATCCCAAGAAGAAGACGAATGAAAAAAACTCCCCCTGTCTCACATAAGGCAGGGGGAAAATTTTTGTCAGTTTACTCTCTCAAAAAATTAATCAATGTCCGTGCGGTCTCAAATCCAGCATGGCCTTCTCATACACTAAATCCGACTGTAACATAACGCAGAAACACGCACTCAACGGAATAATCGCCAGCCATATCGTATACTGTCCTGTATACGGTCCGAGTGCAGTAACCGTTACTCCTCCCGTAACAAATGCAAATATTATCTTAGCGTGCTTAGCCATCTTAGCTTTTGCTTCAGCTTCCTGTTCATGATGCTTGATTATTCTCGCAATGCTTATTCCTATTTGGCGGACGTGGTTCGTTACGAACGTTGTAGCCATTGGGACTCCTTCAGCCTGTCTGAACGTGTTGAACTGCATTGCGCACAAAAAGTTTATTATCACCTGTGCTATCTGGTCCGGCCATGTGAACGGTATAAATCCTACAAGAAAAAGCACTGCTATCTCAATCCCCACTAACAGCGTATCCCATCTTATCAGCTTTTTCTGTCTTACCTTCTGCGGAAGTACCTCCGATAATATAGTTCCCAGTATGTACGCTGTGAACGGTATAAAGTAATACAGACATGCCCTGAAATTCCTCGTGCCTAATGCAGCGCACATCTTCACGATGTTACCCGTCTGAGCGTTCGAGAATACTCCGCCCCTCATCATGTACGTGTACAGACCCATCATTCCGCCTGCTACCGTCAGCAGTTCAAACATGTAATACTTCTCGCACGTCAGGTAATATTCACGGTGTAATTCCTTGTGTAACTCCTTGTGTTTCTCAGTGGCAAAATTATCCTGCATTCTTAACACAGCCTTTCTTGAACGGGCATAAATTGCAATGATTTTCAGCAGCATTATACGACTCTGAAGCACAATTACGTGAAGCCTCTGAGATTCTTTTGCGTATCGAATCGAAATCAGTGATTAATTTTTCAGCGGTCTCATTCTCTTTCAGAAAGACCAGACATGTTTTAACGCTCTCTGTTTTTTTCATCTCATGTATAACGTAAGCATAGAAATCCATCTGTGACTCATATAATCCGGGCGGTACTTCATTCACTGCAGTAATCTTGTAATCTATTACAGTGTTACCGAAAAACATATCGGCTGCTCCTGCAAGTACTGTACCGTTTTCAAACGGAAGCCTGAATCTGTATTCCTTTTCAGTTTTTGGAATATCCCTCAGTTTAACGCCCAAATCACTCAGCGCGAAATTCATCAGCCATTTTCTTAACGACTCTTTATCGCCGTGTCTCCATACGTAACGCAATGTAATCGGAAGAATCTTAATGATTTCTTTGTCGAAGAGCAGGTGATCCAATTCGCCTGCATAGTCATTAGTTTCAGGCCATCTCGCCAGCACCCAGTGTGCAAGACTCCCTAATGCCGCGCCTCCGTGAACATCATCATCGTCATTATTATCTCTGTCCGGAAGCTCCCATGTCAGGTTAATACCCTGTCTGTAACGTCTGCGCCAGGCATAAGGGCACCATTCATACAGTGCGAACGATGTAGCCGAAAACTGTCTCAATGCTCTCTCAGTCTCAACAACATTAACACTGCAAAGACTCTTAACTTCCGAATCATCATTAACGGCCATGACCGTGAGATTATCATCAGGGTTAATGATTTCGGGTTCAGCGTCTTTCATACCTTTAATGCTTTTCAGCATAAACTGTGTCCAAGTTTCCGAATAACCTTCAGGGGTTAAGTCATTAGTTTTTTTGCTGACGGGCTTAATCAGTCCGCAGAATATTAAACTGTCCTGAGCTCTTGTACAGGCAACGTAAAATAATCTTTCTTCTTCCTCAGAGTCGCCCTGTTCGGAGAGCAGCCTGTTCCATTCCGAGAGTTTAGACTTGAAATCGTGTGAACCCGGGATTTCATCGGGCAATGCGCTTACTGAGATACCCAGTTCGCGCGAGGGCATTATGCTGTCGGAGGAAGTATGTTTTCGTACTCTGTCCTCGAAAATTACTGTTACGGGGTATTCGAGTCCTTTTGCAGAATGGACAGCACCTATTCTGACAGCGTTCTCGTTATCGTCATGCCATGCAGGTTCCTCGTACTCGGAATTGTTCCTTACCGAACGGGTCATGTATTCAGCGCATGATACGAGTGTCGCATTGCCTGATGACTGAAACTCGTGCGCAATCCTTAACGCTAATCTGACGTTCCGCAACACTCTGAGTCTGTCCTTCTCCCTGTAACACGAGAGCCATTGACGGTTTTTGTCTAACACCGATAAGATTCCTGCAGCGCCTTCGTTTTCGCCTACTACGGATAAATATTCGAGTTTTGAGTAAGCGTCGGGAAGATTCGATTTGATGAGGTCAACAGGTCTGTGAGACTCATCAATTAACATTAAGCATTTATTGAGTGCATCATTTTCTTTAACGCCTGAGAACGGTGACATTAACCAGCCTGTTACCGAAAAATCATCGTTCATGTTAGCGGCTGCTCTGAGTGTGCAGATTACGTCACCGATTTCGCCTCTGCTGAAATACTCTTTGCTTCTGTCCTGTATTGAGGGTATACCTAAACTCTCAAAGGCTTCTTCAAGTATCTGAAAACATCCTCTTCCTCTGGTGAGTATAGCGAAGTCCGAGAATTTAACGGGACGTATTAATTTCTGTGATTTGTCCCAAACAGTTAAGCCTTCATTAACCCAAGAAGATATTTGAGCTGCTAAATGTTCTGCGAGAATTTTTTTATTGCCTTCAGCTTTGCCGTCATTCCTCAACAGAAATATTTTGAAACCGGGCATAGTTCCTGAAGAGCGTTCAACATCCGGGTTAGCACTGTCAAGAGGTTTATATTTTACGCCTTTCATTGAGGGCAGTTTGCTTATGCCGTCGGGCCAAAGCCTTGCGAAGAGTCCGTTAATCCTTTCGAGCAGGACTTCTCTTGTTCTGAAACTTTTATCGAGGTGAATATTTCTTGTATCCGGGAGTGCTATAACGTGTGCGAACAGTGAGGGGTCAGCATGTCTGAACTTGTAAATTGATTGTTTAGGGTCACCGACTGCGAAGAGCTTTGAATTTTCGCCGTAATCCCTTAATGACTCAATCATTGTGAACTGTAACGGGTCTGTGTCCTGGAACTCATCGACAAGAATATGCCTGAATGATCTGCGTATACCTTTCTGTTCAATAGTGCGTTTAGCGTGGAGTATCATGTCTGAAAACGATAGGAGTCCTCGTTTTGATTTCATCATGTCCCACATACCCCAAGAGACTGCGCAGAATTTCATGAGAGTACGGCGCATTTGCATTTCTTCTTTTGAGAGGGGAGTGTCGAATTTAGAGGTTATACTGTTGACGACTGCGGGCTGTTTTCCTCTCCACACGGATAAGGTACTTCCTATTTCAGTTTCAGCGAGAGCGCGCAGGGGTTTTGTTGTTCCGATAAAATCACGGTCATTAACTATTCTGACATAAAATTTTCTGAGTCCCAAATCATTAACGGGAGGGTCAGCTCTTGAAGAGTCGAGGAAATTATTGAGGGCAATACTGTGTACATCATCAGGTTTAACATCTGAGAGGGATATATTTTTCCAGAGCTGCCAGACTTTGAGCCATTCGGAACGCAGATTATCTCTGACGAGCT
>JAFTBA010000266.1 GCA_017458545.1 Synergistaceae bacterium
AGAGGCTGGCAAAAACCCGTTCACTCTCGACAGCAAAGAGCCTAAAGGCTTCAGCGATGAGCAGGCGTTCGTGAAGGACTACAAAGATTTCCTGCTCGGCGAAGTCAGATACTCATCACTGAAGAGGGGCTTCCCTGAGATCGCTGATGAGCTGTTCGACAGGAACGCTGCCGAAGCTCGTGAGCGTTACAACACCTACAAGGCGCTCGCTGAAATGGGAGCAATCCCGGCGGCTGCGAAGTAGGAATTATCACGAGAATTTAAGCCGGGTGAAGTCTGCCCGGCTTTTTGTTTCAAGTTTTAAGGAGGGAAGGCGTTTGAAAAAGGGATTTACTTTGGTTGAGATAATAATCGTTCTTGTCGTGATTGGGATATTATCGGCGGGAATGATGATTGGAGCTGATGAGGCGGCTACGACAGCAAAAGCCACGAAGATCATCACCGATATGCAGACATTAAGAGACGCAGCTATCGCTTGGTACATTGACAACAAGCACAATATTATAATGACTGGAGACGACAGCAAAAGGTACGCTATAAGGACTGGGACTAATACACAAGAAGATATACAGACGTATTTCTCTGGTTATGGTAAACTGAAGAGAGCGGCTCAACAGGAGTTCAGAAGATACTTTGAGGGTGGTGTCTCAATTCAACGTATAAACGTGTCAAACCTATCCGGTTATTATGGAACAGAGAAAGCCGGCGATTACGCACTGCTCAATAATAAGCATATTACAGATCAAAAACCATTTAATAAGGATTGGTATGTAGCGTGTTGCGTGGCTAATAAAGATAGCGAGAATAAAAAATTGAAGAACAAGCTGAAAGGCAGAGCAGAAGCATCGGGGCTCATCGGTAAAGGTGGGAAAACTTATAACGGTGAAAATTTTGTGTTCATGTTTGTGTTGAATCTCGGCAAGTAATCATAAGCAAATAGGAGGAATTCGTATGAAGAAAGACAGGAAAGGCTTCACTCTGGCAGAGTTATTGATAGTGATAGTCATAATCGGAGTATTGTCGGCAATGATGATGGTGTCCAGCACTGAAATTATTGCATCAGCAAAGGCCACTAGTATAATCAGCAACTTAACGCAATTAAAGAAAGCTATACTAGCTTGGTACCTTGACAATTATAACCGCATAGATTGGGCGACAGACGGCTCAAAGAACGGTTATAAAGTAGATGGAAAATATGAGATACATACCTACTTGGCCAGCAATGCTCCTGACGTCAAAAGATATATAAGCAGTAATTTTAAACTGAACACAGGTAAGCAGAATTACAATACAGATTTTTATGCGTCTGTCGGCGGATATGCTGTGTACATGGGAAAGGGAAACACTATATTACTTATCACTTACAGGATTTCTGATAACGATAAAAAAACCGATCAAAAGACCTTGAGACAAAAACTCAAGGCCAGAGCTAAAAATGCAGGGCTTCTGTCATACAGTACAGGGAAATATCCTTACGAATACGATGGCGGAAATTTTGTGTTTATGGAAGTCTTCAGGCTGGAAGACAACGAAGAATGGAGGAAAAAATAATTATGCAGTTCAGACGATTCGGAAATAAATGATGCTTCGTTCGCGTTGACAGAAGTGCTAAGGACAAGGGACAGAGAAGGAGCGTATAAATGAAGAAGATTATAATAGCAACACTAATCGCTATCGTCGCGTCAACAGCAGCGTTCGGAGCGACAAGCAACGATGCTTATCTCCGTCAAGATGTATTCGAGGCGAAGATGGACGCTTTCATGGCTGAAATTAAGCTCATGAATGAGCAGACACGCACTGAACTCAGGAAGGAGATTCAGGACACTAAAACGGAACTCAACGAGAAGATTCAGGCTAACGCTACTGCGATTCAGCAATTACGTTCTGACTTGAAACAGGATATTCAAGCCACTAATGCACGAGTTGACGTAACCAACGCTCGCCTTGAATCGCTCATTACTATGGTCTATTGGGGGATCGCTTTCCTCAGTATCCTTATTACTCTTGCCGCTGCCGCACCATCTATCGTTCAGATACTTAAAGGCTTCTCAAAATCTAAAATCACACTCGAGGACGTTGAACGCCTGATTGACGCAAAAATTCAGGCTAAGAACGCGCAAGGTGCTTAAAGGAGGAAAGATTATGCAGCTCAGACGATTCAAAAATAAATACTTCGTTCGTATCGACAGAGGCGAGGAAATTATGTCAAGCCTCAAAAAATTATGTGAGCAGGAGAAAATCACACTCGCTGAAGTCAAAGCTCTCGGCGCTGTCGATGACTTCAACGTGGGACTCTTTGACGTTGAGACCAAG
>JAFTBA010000267.1 GCA_017458545.1 Synergistaceae bacterium
ACTGACGCATACGGCAGGTCACATAAGTTCACACTTGCATGGACAGTAGGCGCGAATGTCCTTACGATTTCTGAGGACAAGACTGTTGCGGTCAGCGTAGCATACGGTTCATCGGCAGATGTAACGTTCACCTACTACGGTGCTGAAGTTGCCAATGCAATCTGGTCGAGCGATATTGAGTTCACGGACTATGTGAGCCTTGATGTAGCGTGGTCAGGAATTTCGGGCGACACAGGAACGATAACGGTAACGGTAATTCCTCTCGTAGCGGTAGCAGACTCGTACAACACTGCGATTTACTTCTACGATGCGAACAGCAACGATGTGAGCATTGACCTCACAGTGAACGTAACAGTACCTGCGATTTCGCTCAGCACTTCAACGGTAGGACTTTCAGCGCGCGTAGGTTCAACGGATCAGGTATCAATCACCCACTCGAACGCAGAGCCGATATCAATGAAGATGTCGCCTGATGTACCTGCGGCATACGGATTTGCGATGGTCTCCAGCGATGAGCTTAACACGTTCACGCTTTCGATTACGCCTACAGCACTTGTCAGCCCTGACTACAGAGGCAGATTTGTTGTAACGGATGAGTACGGCAACGTAGCGAGCGCGTCAGTAACGCTTCACACAGTAGCAAGTGCAGACGCATTCACGATTACGCCTGATGCTTCAACGGTAACGCTGATGGCAGGATCGTCAACGCTTGTGAGCCTCGTAGCGTCGAACAACAGCGGACTTGTAACGTGGTCATACGGAACGACCTCAGCAGATATTATTGTATCGAGTTCGGACAATGCCGGAGCGACTCAGGACAATGTACGCGGAACGTTCAGGGTAGCAGCAGCAATCACAGCATCGGGAGATTACAGAGTACCGTTTACGGCGAGAGACGCAGCCGGGCACAGCAGGACTGCGACGATCACAGTGAGGGTAACAGGTCTTTCACAGGCCGTACAGGCTCTCATCAACTCAGGATATGTAGTAGTAGAGAACGGCAGACTTGTACTGACGAACGCAGCGTTCCAGAGCGGTGCGGCACCTACGGCAGCACTTGTGGGTAACTTCTACGAGTACATACTGATGCTGAACTTCAACGTAACGAGCTGGAGACTTTACCTGAACGACACGAGGGTAGCGATTTCAGCAGCAGACGGAGTAAGTGCGGCAGCAGGAGAAGAGGCAACGATTACGCCTGATGCGGACGATCCTAAGGTAGCGCTCGGAAGCATTAACAGGACGACGTTAACCGAAGGAACGAGCTACAATGTTGAACTCGGAGTAATACCTGAGGGAGGCACTGAAGAGATCAGAGGTTCACTCGGAACGATAACCGGCGGATCCAGTATGGTCGGTGTAGGCAGCGCAAGCGGCGGCTGCGATGCAGGGCTCGGAATGCTTGTATCGGCGTTAGCAGCGGCGTTCTTCATCGGCAGGAAGCGTTCATAAGGTTAGGAAACATCGAACGGCAGAAGAATTTTAGCATTGCCCCGGAGGAGGGAACTCCTTCGGGGTTTTTTTGTTGAGGGTTATAGGAGTGTGATGTTGAGAGATTTAGCGATGGAACGGATTGAGTCTTCGGAGAGCTTGCTGATTTCGCCGATGAGTGAAAGGGGTAAATTTTCTTCAGCTTTCAAGTTAAATTCTGCGTATCATTTGTATCATAGTCTGGTTTTCGTCCGGCATTTGAGAGATTTTCTGAAACTCATTATCGAGATAGAACTGAACTAATTTTTCACTGTTGCGGCACTCAACTAAAATATTTCTTCCGCCTACAGCGTCAACTGAGATAGCAATGATATTATAGGCAAAATTCAATAATTCTGCTCCGCTAATGCTTTCCTTCGGGACGTTTGAATTTCTTGCGATCTGACCTATTAAGTAACACGGGAAATTAGATATTTGTTTGCCGTGTTCCTTTGCGCTGAAACCGTCTAATTGCAGACGTTGACGGTTTGAAGTGTTTTCGGGAACTGTGAAGACTTTTACAGCTAACGAAATATAGCCGTAAATTGTGAGTTCGTGAAGTTTGATGCCGGGCTTGCGAAACTGATTTTTATCAATGATGAGATATGTTCTTGACTTCAATAACTTTTCAAATTCAACAGCCCTGTTGTGCAGGAAATTTTGAATGTCCTTATCATAAGCACAAGAAAAAGAAGATAACATACTCCTCAGCCTGCCATCTTCTATTGAACTCATTGCTTTTCTTAATGCAAACGGTCGTTTTCCGCTATCTGTTTGAATAATTCCGCGCATTCTTCCATATCCTTTTCGACTTCAAAATTTCTGAAAATCGGTTTGGGTTCTGAGTTCATTACCTGCCAGAATCTTTCGATGTCCTCGTCCTTCTCAAGCACTAACGGCCTGTCAAATGTACTTGTTGCCATTATTTTTTGCTCCCTTCAGTATCAAATCATTAATAATTCTATCAAATTATGTGGTATATTTTTACGAACATAAAAAATTTAACGCAAAGGATTCATTTTTCATGATTGCAATCGTAAATTATGGTGTCGGTAATCTGTTCTCACTCGAATCATCGTTCAATGCCATAGGTCAGAACGTCCTCATCACTTCAAACCCTTATGACCTCGAAAACGCTGAACGTATAATTCTTCCAGGTGTCGGAGCATTCGGTGACGCTGCAGAAAAATTATTCTCGTCAGGTCTCGCTCAACCCTTAATCGCTCAGGCTCAAAAAGGCAAACCCATTCTCGGTATATGTCTGGGTATGCAATTACTCTTCACTAAAAGCTACGAGTTCGGCGAATTTAACGGCCTCAATCTCATTCAAGGCGCTGTCAAACCTATAAGCAATGTCATAACACATAACCTCAAAATCCCTCAAATGGGCTGGAACTCTTTGTATTTCACAAACCCTTCACCGATATATTCACGTACTCCGAACGGATCTTATGTTTACTTCGTTCACTCTTATTCTGCGTTCTGCGATGAAAAATTCATCACCGCTACAACAGATTACGGAGCAGCCCTGACAGCTTCGGTTCAGAAAGGCAACATCTTCGGCGTTCAGTTCCACCCCGAAAAAAGCGGCAGCATTGGCCTCGATATTCTCCGTTCGTTCTGCGAGGTCAAAGCATGATCATTATTCCTGCAATAGATCTCTTTCAGGGCAAAGCAGTAAGACTCTTTCAGGGCGATTACACCAATATAACAGTCTATGATGATAACCCCGTCAACACTGCCATGAAATTCAAAGCTCAGGGCGCGGAATGGTTACACATAGTTGACCTTGAAGGCGCAAAATCAGGCATTCCCGTCAATATTGAAACAGTCATGCGCATACATGATGTTACGGGGTTAAAGTGCGAGGCAGGCGGAGGCATTCGGAACATGGCCGCAGTCGAACGCTACATCAATTCGGGAATTGACCGCGTAATTCTCGGAACATCAGCAGCAACTCAAGAGGGTTTCGCGCAAGAGGCAGTCAGAAATTTCGGGGACAAAATTGCCGTTGGCGTTGACATTCGCAACGGTAATGTAGCCGTTAAAGGATGGCTTGAAGATTCAGGGGTTGATGCTCTGAGTTTCTGTTCACGAATGCAGAATGACGGCGTTAAAACTATAATTTCAACCGATATTTCACGCGACGGCGCAATGAAAGGCACTAACCGCGAACTTTACAGAACGTTATCATCAACCCTTAGCATTAACATCATAGCTTCAGGAGGAGTAAGCTCACTGGATGACGTTAAAGCACTCGCGGATTTAGGGCTTTACGGAGCTATCATAGGGAAAGCGTATTACACAGGAACGGTAAAAATTTCAGATGCAATCGAGGCGTTAAAAAAATGATTACTAAACGTATAATACCATGCTTAGACGTTAAGGACGGAAGGGTTGTTAAAGGCGTTAATTTCAGGTGGTTAAGCGATGTAAATTCACCCGTTGAACTCGCAAAATTCTACAGCGATAACGGTGCTGATGAACTAGTCTTCTATGACATTACTGCCTCATCTGACGGACGCAAAATTTTCACAGATGTTTTGCGCGAAACAGCTAGGAATGTATTTATCCCTTTGACCGTAGGAGGAGGCATTTCAGGAGTTGAGGATTTTGAACGCGTACTCTCATGCGGTGCCGATAAGGTCAGCGTTAACACAGGCGCAATCAATAACCCTTCGTTGATTCCGGAGGCTGCAAAACTCTACGGTTCACAATGCGTTGTGATTTCTGCGGACGTTAAGAGAGTGGGCGGTGAGTTCAGGGTCTTCGCCAGGGGCGGAAGAGATGATACAGGTATTGAGGCTATTGAGTGGATTAAACGTTGTGTCGGTAACGGTGCCGGTGAGGTAGTACTCAACTCAATAGACACTGACGGCGTTAAACAGGGCTTCGACATCGAAATGTTAAGAGCTGTTTGCGATGCAGTGAACGTTCCTGTTGTAGCGTCAGGCGGTGCAGGGTGCATTGAGGATTTCATCACGCTGTTCAATGAAGTACCGAAAGTTGATGCAGGATTAGCAGCTTCAATCTTTCATTTCGGTGAAGTTGCAATAAGAGACTTGAAACTGAAAATGAGGGATGAGGGTATAGCTGTCAGGGTATAGGGATTAGGGTGTAGGGGTTAGGGGATAGGGAAGGGAGCAAATAAATTATGATTAACATTAATGATTTGAAGTTTAATGATGACGGATTGATACCGGCAATTATTGTTGACGATGATACGGGCGATGTGTTAATGATGGCTTACATGAACCGTGAGAGCCTCAGCATATCAATCGAAAAGAAACTCACATGTTTTTGGAGCCGTTCGCGCAAAGAACTCTGGCTCAAAGGTCAGACCAGCGGCAATTATCAGCATATCCGCGAAATTATGACTGACTGCGACAGAGATACGCTTTTGGTTTACGTTAAACCTGACGGACCTGCGTGCCATTTGGGGAATTACTCGTGTTTTGCTGACGATGTTATGCCGCGCGAAAAGGAAGCTCACGAAAAATTTACAGTCTGCGGTTTAATGGAACTCATCAAAGGCAGAAAAACTGAGAAAACTGAAGGGTCTTACACATCGTACCTGTTTGAGAAGGGACTCGATAAGATTCTCAAGAAAATAGGCGAGGAAAGTTCAGAAGTAATTATCGCGGCAAAGAATGACCGCAAAGAAACTGTCTACGAAATTTCAGACCTGATTTATCATTTGCTTGTACTCATGGCCGAAATGAATATCGACATTAAGGACATCATCAAAGAGTTAGCCTCACGTCATGTAATCGACAAAAAAATTAAACAGGAGAAAATGACTTCATGATACGTTCAGACTTTCACGTTCACACATTCTACTGTGACGGCCATGACTCCCCTGAAGACATCGTGAACGAAGCATTAAGGCTCGGTATGAAACGCATAGGGTTCTCGGGGCATTCGTACACTGAATTTGACACTGAGCCTTGTATGTCGGTCGAAAATACTCAGCGTTACCGCGAAGAAATTAACCGTCTCAAAAAAATTTACAGCACTCAAATCGAAATCCTTTGCGGAACTGAACAGGATTATTATTCTGATATGCCGACAGATGATTATGATTACGTTATAGGCTCGGTGCATTACGTCAGGATTAACGGAAGGTACATTTCAGTTGACCATAAGCCCGAAGTTTTAGCCGAACTGATACACGAATGCAATGATGACCCTTACGAGGCTGCCGAAAGATATTACGCTCTTGTTGCTGACGTTGTGAACAGAACGGGCGCGGACATAATAGGACATTTCGATTTAATCACGAAGTTCAATGAGGACGGTAAATTTTTTGACGGGGACAATCCGCGATACATTAATGCCTGTAATAATGCACTCGATGTACTGTTAAAGACGGGGAAGCCGTTTGAGATTAACACGGGCGCAATATCAAGGGGTTACAGGTCAACGCCTTACCCGTCAAAAAGAATCCTAAAGTACATCGCTGAACATAACGGATCCGTCATACTCTCAAGCGATGCTCACAGCAAAAATAATCTCATGTTCAAGTTCACTGAATGCGAAGAGCTTGCGCGTTCGTTAGGGCTGAGAATCACTGAACTATGATTTACTTCATCGGTGCAGGACCGGGAGCAGTTGACCTTATAACCGTCAGGGGTGCTGAAATCCTCAAACAGGCTCAGCGAATCATATACGCAGGTTCGCTGGTTAATCCCGAAATTTTGACGGCTTACGCGAAAAGCGATTGCGAGTTTTTCGACAGTGCAGGAATGACTCTTGAGGAAATAACTGAGCTTTTAGTTTCAGGACATGAGGAAGGTGTTTTAACGGTTAGACTTCATTCCGGCGACCCTTCGATTTACGGAGCTGTCCGCGAACAAATGAACGTCCTCCGCAAAATGAATATACCCTTTGAAATTGTACCCGGAGTGAGTTCGCTTTTCGCAGCAGCTTCAGCACTCAAAACAGAGTATATGATTCCTGACGGGACTCAGACTCTCATCATCACTCGCCGTGAAGGACGCACCCCTGTTCCCGAAAAAGAAAGCCTCAAAACATTAGCGGTTCACGGTGCAAGTATAGCGGTGTTTCTTTCGGCAGGAATGATTGAAAACGTCTGCAATGAACTCATTGAGGGCGGTTATTCACCTGAGACTCCTGCGGCATTGGTCTTCAAAGCGTCATGGCCTGATGAGAGGGTAATTCGCGGAACATTAAGCACACTTCCCAAACTCGCAAGGGGAATCACGAAGACAGCAATAATTTTCGCAGGTGATTTCCTTAACGATGAGGCCGACTCAAAATCAAAACTTTACGACAAAAATTTTTCCCATGAATACCGTAATAACAGCCTTCACCGAAAGAGGCATTAAACTCGCGCTAAGGCTCAGCGAATTAACGGGCGGTAAAGTTTTCGCGCCTCCGAGATTTTCGCGCAAAGGTGTTAATGTTATTGACGCTCCTTTAAGCGAATGGACAGGGAAATATTTTAATGGGAACGAGGCTCAGGCGTTAATCTTCGTTGGTGCCTGCGGAATTGCTGTACGTTCAATCGCTCCTCATGTCAAAAACAAAATGACTGACCCTGCTGTTGTAGTTGTTGACGAGGCCGGGAAGTTTGCTGTTCCTGTTCTGTCGGGGCATGTCGGAGGGGCTAATGAGCTTGCGCGTAAGATTGCAGCTTTTATTCACGCAGTACCCGTAATAACTACTGCAACCGATGTGAATAACCTTCCTGCTGTTGACGAATGGGCGGTGAAAAATAACTGCGTAATCGGTAACCCCGAATGCGTCAAAAATATATCGGGTGCATTGCTTGAGGGTAAGAGTGTCGGAGTTGCCGTAACCAGTGAGAATATCGCTGCACCTTTCCCTGTAACGTTATGGCTGAGGCCGAAAGTGTTGGTTTTGGGAGCAGGGTGTAACAGGGGAATTAATCCTTCTGAATTTGAGAGGGCAGCAGAAGATTTTTTGAGTGGTGCAGGAGTTAGCGTTTTAAGTTTGAGGGCTGTTGCGTCAATAGACCTCAAGAAAGACGAAGAGGCCATGAATATTTTTGCCGAACGTCATAATATACCGTTCGTTACGTTCAAGGCTGAGGAGCTTCAGGCTTTGGAGGGAAATTTTACGGCCTCCGAAAAGGTAAGGGAGTTCACAGGGACTGATAATGTCTGTGAGAGGGCTTGTGTTTTGTGCGCAGGTGATGGGGCTGTGTTAATGAGGAGCAAGACTGTGTATAATGGGATTACATTTGCGCTGGCAAGGAGTGAATTTTATGGAAACAGCAAGATTATATGATAACAATATGACAACTTATAATACTTATGATTAGCTTATGACATCAGCAGCTAAGGATTTTTCAGCATTTTATGAACTCCGTAAACAGGCTCGTGATTTGCCTGAGATGACAATGGAAGAAATTGATGATGAAATCAAGGCGGCAAGAGCTGAAAAGAGAGCGAGATTATGCCGTATTGTGCAGCGATTGATACTAATCGATGAAATAGAAGGAGAATGATTTATGATTATAACGTGTCCGTCATGCGGTCAGATTGTGGAAGTCAAAGAAGGTTCTAATGTTACACCCTGCTCTTACTGCAATAAGAAAATTGAAGGTAAAGCGTCATTAAAAGAAAATAAGGAACGGGAAGTTTTGCAGTATAACGCTTCCGTACGTGCAATCCGTAAAGTTCAGAAAGCATTTGCAGGAGCAGCAGAAATTTTAGGCGTGAAAAATGATGATGATGTTCAGGCACTTGTTGATGAAGTGCGTTACGGGAAGATATGAGTAATGCGTGTCTTGGTTGATACAAATATTTTGTTTTCTGCTATGCTGCTGCCGAAATCCGTACCTGCTAAGGCTCTGTTGCGTGCCGTTAAAAAACACAGAGTCATTCTTTGTGACCGCAACATTTCCGAACTGAAGGATATTTTACGGAGAAAAGCTCCGAATCTTTTGCCCTATGTTGATGATTTTCTTGCAGGACTGCAATATGAGCATATTCCTGTTGCTGACTATGCAGGAATACAGATACGCGATGAAAATGACCAGCTTATATTAAATGCTGCTATCGTTTATGATGCAGATATTATTCTGACTGGTGATAAAGATTTTCTCAGTCTTGATATTGAGCATCCAAAGTGCGTACCGCCTTCTGATTTTTTGAAACTCTTTGATGAAGTATGACAATGATATTACAACCCGATGAAATCGAACGTGAAAGTATGCGCATAATCCGCGCCTCAATTCCCGACTCCCAAATCCCCCACGAAAACCTCCCCGTCATCATGCGCGTGATCCATGCAACTGCAGATTTCGATTTCCTCAACACTCTCACGTTCTCGCCCAATGCGGTAAGTCTCGCCCGTGAAGCTCTCCGCAATAACACTCCCGTAA
>JAFTBA010000268.1 GCA_017458545.1 Synergistaceae bacterium
AATTATTTTTGCGAGTTCGAGAATCTTAGCGTCCTCACCTGTTCCGCCGTTATGGGGTGATACCGCAGGTATACTGCACAAACGTATTAACGCCTCTGTCATTGAATCCTTGAGACTCTCTGTTGAGGCTGAAATTTTTTCGGTTACTTTGCTCATTCGGCAATGCCCCTCCTGTTTCGTTGTCTTTGTTGATTATTATAATCTACGCTAATTTTATCGAGTTAAGGAACTCAGCGTTATTCTCCGTCTGTCTGAGTTTATCGAGAATCAGATTCAATGCTCCTGCCTCATCGACTCCTGCGATTCTCTTCCTGAGTATCCAGAGTCGTTTAAGTTCGTCATCAGGCATTAACAGTTCTTCGCGTCTTGTTCCCGAACGTGTAATATCTATTGCAGGGAAAATCCTTTGTTCCGAAAGTTTCCGCGACAAATGAAGCTCCATGTTCCCGGTACCTTTGAACTCCTCGTAAATCACGTCGTCCATTCTCGAACCGGTATCAGTCAGTGCAGTACCGATTATCGTCAGGCTTCCTCCCTCCTCGAAATTCCTCGCAGCTCCGAAAAATCTCTTAGGGAAATACAATCCTGAAGGATCAAGCCCTCCCGATAAAGTTCTTCCCGAAGGGGGTACGGTTAAGTTTGAAGCTCTCGCCAATCTCGTAATAGAGTCCAAAAGAATCACAACATCTCTTCTGGCCTCAACGAGTCTTTTAGCCTTCTCAAGCGCAAGATTAGCTACCCTTATATGTTCATCGGCAGGTCTGTCGAACGTTGACGCTATAACTTCGCCGTCAATAGAACGCGATATATCGGTAACTTCTTCGGGACGCTCGTCAATGAGCAGTGCCATTATGATTATGTCGGGTGAATTTGCAGCGATTGCGCGTGCGATTCGTTTTAACAGTGTAGTTTTTCCTGCTTTAGGCGGCGAAACAAGTAATGCTCTCTGTCCGAGTCCTATGGGTGCGAACATGTCAACAAGTCTTGTGGCTAAATCCTTAGGGTCATACTCAAGGCTGAGTCTTACGTTCGGGAAAATAGGTGTTAATTGCGAGAACATAGGTCTTCTTCTTGAATGTTCGGGGTCTGAAAAATTTACCGTTTCAACCCTGAGCAATGCCTCATAATGTTCCTGATCTCTCGGAGGTCTGATTAACCCCCAAATTACATCGCCGTTCCTCAGTCCGAACCTGCGAATCTGAGACGATGACAAATAAACATCGCTGTCAGTCGGCAGCATTCCCTTAGGTCTGAGAAAACCGAAATTCTCAGGGAGTATTTCGAGAGTTCCGCCGCCGAAACGGTAATTCATGCTCTCTGCCTGAGCTTTCAGTATAGCGATAATCAGGTCATCCTTCCTCAATGATGCAGGTATATTAATTTCGAGTTCTTTAGCGAGCTTACGGAGATCCGCAGTATTCTTCGATGAGAGCATGGCGTAAGTGTACTTAGGTTTAGGGTGCTGAATAAGCTCTCTTCCTCTTGTCCTTAAAGTACGCGGTCTTCCGCCCTCAGTTTCGGGAATATCATCGGTATCATCGCCGTCATAATTCTCATCGGTTTCGTCATTCAATTCGTCATCAGGGTCATCATACTGTGCTTCTTCCTGAATAGCACGGACTTCCTCGCTGATTTCTTCGGGTGATAATTCGGGGCGCGGGATAATTAAATCTTCTTCCGTCATGTCATCCTTCTTTCTGCGTACGGGTAATTTTTTTGTTACAGTACGCTTTCGTTTCTGAGCTGCTGTTTCCTGCTGCTCTGAAAATTCTTCCTGTGATAATATATCTGTTTCATTGGGTTTTGCTTTTCTCGGCATTGAAATTTTCCTTAGTGTTAGTGATGTTGTTGATGTTTTTTTCGGTTAAAACGGGGAATCGGGGAGCTGTTTTTTTTTGTGACTGCTCCCCGTTTGAAACGCTAATTCATTTTGTTTATGAGACTCAGCATCTCAGGGCTTAATGATTTGTGTTCGCTCCAAGCCCTTTCGAGCGGACTGAGTACTAATTTATGATTTATGTTGCCAACCATCATGCCTGATTTCCCTATCATGAGGTTTTCAGTGGCAAACGCGCCCATTCTTGTGGCGAGAACGACATCGAATGATGTGGGATGTCCTCCGCGCTGAATGTAACCGAGTACTGTAACTCTTGCATCGTAACCGCCCGAGTCCTGTAACTGTTCGCGCATTTCAGCGGCAGTCATAACACCTTCAGCAAGAATGATGAGGGTATGACTTCTGTGTTCTGCGTAAGAGCTTTTGAGTCTCTTAGTGAGGTCTCCTATGCTGAGGGGCAGTTCGGGAACAACGACATATTCAGCGCCTGTAGCAACAGCAACTTCGAGTGCTAAGAATCCTGCATTGCGTCCCATGACTTCGACGACGAAGAGTCGTTCATGGCTTGAAGCAGTATCGCGTAATTTCATGATTGCTTCGAGAGCAGTGTTGACGGCAGTATCGAAGCCTATAGTTTCATCAGTACCCGTAATATCATTATCGATAGTGCCTGGAATGCCTATTGTAGGGAAGCCCATATCATGAAGGGCTTTAGCTCCGTGAAAAGAGCCGTCTCCGCCGATTACGACGAGTCCGTCAATACCTGCTTTCTTCATCTGATCTAATGCTTCCTCACGGCCTTCTGGGGTTTTGAAACGGTCGCTTCGGGCAGTTTTGAGGATAGTACCGCCGCTGTGAATGATTCCGCCTACGGCAGCGCGGTCGAGAGTGATGAAGTCTCCTTCAATGAGTCCCTCATAGCCTCTTTTTACGCCGATGCACTCTTTATCATTGAACATACAGGTTCTGGCAACAGCTCTGACGGCTGCATTCATGCCCGGGGAGTCTCCTCCGCTTGTAAGTACAGCGATACGGTCCATCTTAATCATGATAACTATACATCCTTTCCTTTCTTTATTTCTTTATTCTTTTTCTTTTTTTTTCGGAATGCTTAATATTTTATCTACTCTGACTGTAATTCGTCTATGCGTGAATTTATGTCTTTGTACTCTTTGTTGAGTTCGTCGAGTTTTTTCTGTAATTCTTCGCGTTCTGATTTGAGTTTGTCCGAACGCCTGATTAATCTATCAGCTTCGAGTCTGTCAGCAGCTCTGCCTCCTGCGATTTTGCCTCTGTCCTTCGAGAGGTCCCAGACCCATAGGACATCTTTTTTACCTGCGAGGGCGTGGCTGATAGAGCTGTCGAAAATGAGTCTGACATCTTTTGCTCCTGCGAGAATTTCCTTGCCAGTTTTGTCGTCGTAACGGGGGAAATATACCATGCCGTCGCGCGGACCGAGTATTTTGAAGTTGAAACGTTTATCGTAATCGACGGGGGTATATTTTTTGCCTCCGACCATCATGGTGATGTGTCTGTCGAACGGCTGAGCATACATAGGAACGCCTCTGACATACATATCGATGTGGAAGGGGATGCACTCGCTCAGGTTAATATTTTTGAGGAGTGTGTATTTGTAGTTTTCCATTTCGTCAGCGGTCCAGAGGTTTTTTTCTGCCTCGTAATTGATGAGGGCATTGACGTATTCGTTCGAGAAGTAAGTGGCTTTGAGGGTAATTTCCTGATCTCCCTCTTTTGACTGAGCTTTTGTCTCGTGAGTCCATGCTTTGAGGACGGCATCGTCATTGCTTGCAGCGAAAGCAGGTGAGAATGCTGTGAAAAGCAGAATCATTAATGAGGCTGTAAATTTTTTTGCGGGCATCGTTTGAAAATCTCCTTTGAATTTTTGCCTTGAGGTAAACCAAAATTGAACTGGAAAATTTTGTAAATATTATACAATAAATTTACGATGTGTCCAGAGTTGAACGGGTGATTATTTTGTTACGGAGTATTAATCGGCAACGTGCGCTCGTTGTGAAAGGCATGTTGCCGGGGTGAGCTGACTGATTTAAGTACAGGTTATATGCCGAGAAGTCTGCAGTACCATTTCGACATCTTAACGGCCTGAGTCTTAACGTCAAATCCTGCTTCGCGCGCGTACTGACTCATATCCCGTCTGATGTGTCCGTCAGAGATTCTCAGTGCTTCCTGCGCCCACTCAGCTTCTGACTGACGCAATGACATGAAGCGGAGGTTGTCGCAGAATTTAGTCTCAGGCGTAACGGTATCGGCGCAAAGAAACGGCAGCCCTGAAACCTGAACTTCACTTCCTACTACGGGCAGACCTTCATAGAGGCTCGGAAGTATGAACACATCCATAGCCTGATAGTACCTTTCCATATCGTTGACGCTCCCCAAGAATATAACGCAATCATTCAGCCCAAGACGCATAACTTTTGCTGTAATTTCGTCTATCAGAGGCCCGTCTCCTGCAAGAAGTAAAACTGAATCACTGCGCCTCCTGTGAATCTCAGCGAATATGTCAATCAAGAAATTGTGATTCTTGACAGGTACAAATCTACCTGCATGACCCACTATGAATTTATCAGACAGCTTAATGTATTCCCTAATTTCGTTTCTGACTGCTTCATTATAAGCGAATCTCTCTGTGTCGATAGCATTATTCCAAATTTTGACTCTCCCTGAAGCCATAGCCTTATCGCCGAATATCCATCTCCCTGCGTAAGCCGAACACGCGCACAAATGAGTCGGAAATACCTTTGCGAACGGACGCAGTATATATTTCATCAAGTTGCGTTTGAACTCGCCTTTGCCTTTGCCTGCTGTACTGTGATTATGTGCAACCCTTATGGGAATACCTGCCCTCCAGGCCGCTAACAACGGGAATACCGATAGCGTATTAAGGTGTGAATATACAAGAGGATAATTATTATCTTTGAATAGTTTATAGAGTGCTTTGTGATATGCAAGAGGCTTTTGGTACGGCGGTACTGTTATAACTCTTCCGCCTAATGATTCTATTTCGTCCTGTAACTTAGGATTTGAGGAGTCCG
>JAFTBA010000269.1 GCA_017458545.1 Synergistaceae bacterium
CTGACGATGAAGAGTCAGATACTCCTGAAGAGCCTGAAGAGGAAGCGACCGAATCACCGCAGGATGACGAGGAAGACACCGCACATTCTGAAGGTGAGTACGTGATTGTCGCAGAGTTGGGAGAGATTTCGCGCGATGTCGAAGGGCTGTATGACTTCAGTGTTGTGTTGAGTGATGATGCTGTTGCAGGTGCGGAATTAGTGTACATTGCGAACAGCTCAGAACCTTCTGGCGATGATGAGATTGCAGAGTTCTTTGACGAAACAGGGAAAGAAACTTCAGAAGTTCCTGAGAGCAGACACATAACAATTTCAATCTGGCTCAGAAAGAATGTAATTTACAACCCTGCTGTCGCAGTCAGAAATTAAGGGTTTTACGGACGGCTTGCGGAAAATTTAATCCTGCGTTAAAATTTCTCCGTCAAGCTCATTGCGGATGTAGTTCAACGGTAGAGCGTCAGCTTCCCAAGCTGAATGTTGCGGGTTCGAATCCCGTCATCCGCTCCAATCACAAAAATTACAAAGACCTTGCGTTTTTCACAGGGTCTTTTTCTTTTTCATAACACCTCTTTATTCTTCTTCATTAAACGTTTGTAAAATCACTCTCCGTTGTTATATACTAATCAGGTTTTGACATCGGAAAATTAAACAGGAGGAATATTCTTTCATGAAAGCAATCTTAGCGGTAATTCATATAGTCGTCTCTGTCATGATGATTTTCGCAGTCCTCATTCAGCAGAGAAAACAGGGCGGTTTCTCAGGAGTTTTCGGCGGAGGCACTCAGGCTGATACAGGCCAGTGGCAGAGATTCACAGGTCTCACTAAAACTACCATTATCCTCGCTGTCATCTTCATGGTAACTTCTTTCTTCATCGTCTTCATCAATTAACCTTAGGCAAAGGAGAAATCAACAGTGTTAAATTCCCTCAGAGATGTTACTGCCCTGAAGGTTAACCCCGAACGTTTCCGCAGTGCCTCCCATGACGAAATCAAATCAGGCGCAACAACTGATATTTACTTCATCAACACTCGTGACGTACTCGCCTCAGTCAATAAACTTAACACTCAGGTTACAGCAGAAATTTTCACGCGCACTACGGGAATGTTCGCAGGACTCGATGAAGTACTCGAACTCCTCAAAGATGCTCCCGTTTCAATCGAAGCATTGCCCGAAGGTGAATACTTCTCACCCAAAGAAGTCGTCATGAGAATCAAAGGTGCTTACGGTGCTTTCGGACTTCATGAGACTAACCTGCTGGGCATTCTCTCGAGTTCATGCGCTTGGGCTACTGCTGCACGCGAATGCGTCAACGCCGCTAACGGTAAACCCGTCTTAGTTTTCGGCGCAAGACATTTACACCCTGCTATCGCTCCCGTTATGGAGAGCATGGCCGTTAAATTCGGAGGGTGTTCGGCGGCAAGCTGCATTCTCGGCGCGAAACTCTGCGGACGCGAACCGTCAGGCACAGTTCCTCACGCTGCCGTTCTGATTATGGGCGATACCCTCAAACTCGCTGAGGCTTACGACAAAGTTATGCCCCCAGAAGTAGGAAGGACTTTTCTTGTTGACACGTTCCATGACGAATGCGAAGAGGCTCTCAGACTCGCTCACGCTATGGGTGAAAGATTAGGGGCTGTCAGACTCGATACTCCTGGCGAACGCGGAGGTGTTACTGCAGAACTCGTAAGGGAAATGCGTTACCGTCTTAATCATGAGGGCTTCAGCAGAGTCAAAATAGTAGTTTCAGGCGGACTCAATCCCGAACGCATAAAACTTCTTGCTGAGGCAGGTGCTGATATTTTCGGAGTCGGCAGCTATATTGCACATGCTGTTCCTATGGATATGACTATGGATTTGAAGGAAGTTGACGGTAAACCGTTAGCAAAAAGAGGAAGATTACCAGGTATCCTTGAAAACGAGAGGCTCATTAAGGTAAAATAGCATAATACACGGACATGCCCCCGTCCGCAGTAATATTTTTGCAGGAAGGATAATCATTACATCATGACAGGCAGCAGTTCATATCTGGCCAAACCCGGTCAGGTTGAAAGAAAATGGTACGTAATTGATGCGGCCGACCGCTCAATAGGACGGCTTGCGGCAGTTATCTCGCGTATACTCACGGGCAAGAATAAGCCCACTTATACCCCTCACGTTGACACAGGCGATTACGTCATCGTCATCAACGCCGAAAAAGTCAAACTCACAGGCAATAAAGCCTCACAGTCAACCTGGCATTACCATTCAGGCCACCCCGGCGGCTATAAGTCGCGTACATGGGGCGATTTAGTGAAGGCCAAACCTGCCGAATTATTCCGCCACGTCGTTAAGGGAATGCTTCCGCGTAACAGACTCAAATATGACAGCAAACTCAAAGTTTACGCAGGATCATCACATCCCCATTCGGCACAGAATCCCGAAACATTAGTGATTTAAGGAGGAATAATCAATCATGGCAGACGATAAATATTTATGGGGAACAGGCCGCAGAAAGAATGCACTTGCCCGCGTAAGAATCTGCACGGGTACCGGTGAAATCAAAATTAACGGCCGTGAAGTCGAAGAGTATTTTCCGCGTTTGGTATGGCAGTCGCAGGTCTATCAGTCATTGAAGACCGTAGGCGTTGAGGGAAGGGTTGATGTTTTCGTGAACGCTTCGGGCGGCGGTTTAACGGGTCAGGCAGGAGCCGTTAAGCTCGGAATAGCCAGGGCGTTAATCAAACTTAATCCCGATTTCAGGTCGGCACTCAAAAAAGAAGGCTTGCTCACAAGAGACCCCAGAATGGTCGAACGCAAAAAGTTCGGTCAGAAAGGTGCAAGAGGAAAGAGACAGTACTCGAAGCGTTAGTGATTGTAAGAAGAAAGTTATTTCCCTGTCGGAGAATGACGGGGAATTTTTTTTTGCGGCAATGTAAGTTCTTCAGTAATTGACATTCTCCATTCAGTGGTGTAATTTCTCAACATAACCTCCAAATTACAGAAGGTGCATAAAAAAATGATAACGTTTAATGAAAATGTACTTTACACAAAATCAAATGAATGGGCAGAAAAAATTAATGACATTATAAGAATGGGCATTGATGATTATTCACAGTCATCATTGGGCGATATAGTGCATGTTGAAATTGCAGGCTCAGGAACTCACGTAACAGCAGGTAAATCATTAGGCTCAATCGAAGCTACTAAATCCGTCAGCGATATTAACGCTCCTGTTTCGGGCGTAATCTCACGGGTCAACGCAGAAGTAATAAAATCCCCTTCAATCATTAATATTGACCCTTTCGGCGAAGGATGGATTGCCGAGATTGTTCCCGATGACATTTCGGAACTTAACGGCCTCATGAACTCATCGGACTATAAATCATTCATAGCATGACTCAGACTTCAGAACGAATCCAAAAGATTAACCGCCTTAAACATGACATTTACAGCGAGTACGGGTTCTATTACTACGTCCCTATGGCTGAGGCTTATACCGTTCAAGTCCCCGTTACTGTGGGCTGTTCATACGATAAATGCCTGTACTGCTATTTGAATCAGGGACGCAAATTCCGCGAATTATCACTCGAAGAAATTACAGCTCATGTTGAGAATCTCAGAGTCATTAACGAGGGCAGAAATCCTAAACGCTTTTTGCTCGCAGGAGGTAATCCTTTCGTCCTTAGCACCGGGAAATTACTGAGAATTTCGGAGGCTATACGCTCAAAGTTCCCTGAGTGCGAATACATTTCGGCGTTCTCGCGCTCTGATGACATAACACGCAAAACTCCCGATGAACTCAAAGCACTTCACGAGGCAGGCTACAACCGACTCTGTATCGGCATTGAGTCGGGAAGTGATGAGGTACTCGCTTACCAGAACAAAGGCGTAACACGTTCAATGAACCTTCAGGCCATGAAAATGCTCGATGATTCTGGAATGAGTTACTCGGTCTACATAATGCTCGGTTTAGGCGGCCACGACATGAGCGAATCTCACATCAGCGAAACCGCAAGCCTCCTCAACATGTCCAACCCCTTTGAGCTTACGGTCGTAACTCTCGTTATCTTCAAGGGCGCAAAGTTAATCGAACGCATAAAATCTCATGACTTTCACCGAATGCACCCCCTAGACGCGTTCAAAGAGGGCAGAAAATTATTATCACTGCTCGAAATTTCTACTATCTGGGACGCTACCCATAAGACCAATATTTACCCCCTCAAGGGCAGAATACCCGAACACAAAGAGAAACTCTTACGGCGAATCGATGATGTCATCGCTGAGATTGAAAGCACTGACCTCAAACAGTACGAGTTAAAACGCTGGCGCAAATGGGGAACTGAATAGCAATATTAAATCTGTTCCGTTACGGCCTCAAGCTGAAGAACCTCATCCCTCACTCCAAGCTCATGAATATCATTCTCCGTAAACACTATTTCAGCCTCCATACCTACTGACGCTACCACAGAGCTTAAAATTTTCCTGACGTTATCGTCCGAATGAGCCAGTATACCCTTCTCAAGCTCATGAGCTTTTACCTTGTTCAAATCGGAATTTACTTCCCTGTTCTGATCCTCCAGCTTAACGCTCGTGAATATTCCTGCCCTCTGATCGTATACCTCAAAGCTGTGAACGTCAGCATATATATCAAGTATTTCACTGTGCGGCAATGTTATTCTTACCCTGTTAATGTCGAACCTCTCTGATACTTTAGCCTTCGACAGGTCGCAGCCGCATACTATTGTCCCGTAATACTTCAGCATAAATTTCTTTGTCGTTCCGGGAATATTAATGTTAAGACCGGGAATTTTTATTCCGTCCGAAAATGTTATTATTGACTGGAAGCGTTCACGTATCGTTGCAAGTTCACTCACGTTCTGAATGCCTGATAATATCGCCGTCCTCACTGAACGGTTCTGATTGACTTTGCGTCTGAGAACTAACATTACATTTGCCGTAATTGATACCGCTAACGCCAATACTAAAGCTATTGCTGCTGTCAAAATTCTTTTACCTTCCCTTAAAATTTATCTTTACACAGATAATAACACAGCAGTCAAAAATTTTTACGGCCTTTTCTAATAAATGTAAACTTCAGAATTTGATAAGGGGAGCATCTCTGCCCCCCTCTCACTAAATCCGTCTGTGGAATTTCACTTCCACCGCCGTAATCAGCAATATCACCATTAAAAGCGGCAATACTGCTGCAGCGTTACACCCCGAACCTCTCGGATTAATCGTCCCGTAAGCCTCTTCGCTGTCATCGGCAAAAACAGCTACGTCCATTCTCACGTCCTCAAAGCCCGTGATATAGTCATAAGCTATCTTTGCAGGTGTTCCGCCGAATAACGCAGTACCGGTTTCAATGTCATATTCAACCGTTACTTCATTGCCTGACGAATCCCAAGCACGAATGTTGATGACGTTCTCGGCTCCGTTATCAGAAGACTCAGCTGCCGTCCCTAAATGCGACTCCGAAATTCCTTCGAGGTACTCCATCAGATTCAGCACCCTCCCCAAAACAGGAACGTGTATCGTCTGATTCTCACACCTCAGCTCAATCAGCCTCATCAGCATGTAAACATCAAGCCTGTGCAGTCTGTTGTTGCTGCAGTCAAGAACGTTCAGCGAGTCACAGCCCGTAATATTCAAGTCCTCAAGCCTGCAGTCAGAGCAGTC
>JAFTBA010000270.1 GCA_017458545.1 Synergistaceae bacterium
CCGAGACAATAAGGTATATCAGCATGAAACTTGATGAGCAGGAACGCTCGACATTAAGCCGACTGATGAAGATTAAGGAAATCGTTTCGGCGTAAGAATAACGGAATCCCCTCGATGTGAGTCGGGGGGATTTTTTTATATTTTTTGACTGTATAATAATTTTTCAGGAGGTGAAATTTTGTACGGGGATTTACGGCAGAAATGGTTAAGTTTAACGATCGCAGATGATTTTATGTTCGGGAAAGTTTTTCAGGACGCAGGGCTTTGCAGGGACTTAATCAAAATCATATTACCTGAACTTGATATTGAACGGGTTGAATTTCCTGAACGGCAGAAATCATTAAACGAAGGTATCTTTATGCACGGTGTGAGATTTGATGTTTACACAAGAACCAATAACGGAGAAATTATTGATATTGAAATGCAGATGTCAGACACAGGCAATCTCCCTAAACGCACGCGGGCTTACCACTCAATGATTACGCGCAGTGAAATGGACATAAGGAAAATGAAAAATTACAATGATATTCACAAAGCCTTTGTCATATTCATTTGCTTGTTTGATCCGTTTGGCAAGGGCAGACACATTTACACGTTCAAGAATATTTGCAGAGAAGATACAAGCCTTGAGCTTAATGACGGAACTGCAACTATTTTTCTGAATGCTAAAGGTATCACGGAAGATGTCAGCCCTGAACTGAAAGCATTTTTGAATTTCACAACAGGCATAAAGTCAAACGATTCATTTGTGAAGAGACTGGAGGCAAAAATGGAACAAGTATTAATGACTCCTGAAATGGAGTGGGCATATTGGGCTCAGCGTACACGTGAGCAAGATAATTTCAACAGGGGTGTTCTTGAAGGACGAAGCAAATATCAGCACGAAACCGCAAGACGTATGCGCAATGCAGGATTCACAGACGAACAGATTTGCAGCCTAACCGATTTATCTCCTGAAGAACTCAAATTAATTTAACGATTTAACCTGAAAATTCCCCTGAAGGATTTTCAGGGGGACTTATTTTCAGCTAAAACAGTTTCTCAACCGATGACCTCTTACCCGGCGTATACACCTTCACCTTAACGCTGTCACTCTTTCCATTCTCATCGGCAGCACTCACAGTGTGTTCACCGTCAGGAATATCACGGAACAATACTTCACCGTTCACAGAAACTCCTGCATATTCGCCGTCAAGATACCACCAGATTTTACCTTTCGTACCTTCAGCCTTCATAGGTATCTTGCGTTCTATATCTAACGGTGCTGTGAAATACGACGCTCCTGGAACAGGCGAAATTATTTTAAGACGCGAATTTTTACCACCCTCCTCCGTAAATCCTCGCGGCATGTTCACTACAACTTTGCTGTCCTTCACAGAATGAATATCGCATGGCAATGTCTGAGTCACTCCTTCAATCGCCCATTCCAGTTTTGTTGACGGACACAACGCAAGCGGCGGTTTACCAGACAACGAACACACCTGCCTCAACACTAACCCTTCAGGACGTTCATACCACCCGGATTTAGGCGAAACAGCACGCAGAATCTTCACCGCTAAAGGTGCTGAAGCTCTCGCCCCTACAAGCCCCTCCCATGATGATCCGTCGGGTCTTCCTGCCCACACTACAACAGTGTAGTCAGGTGTCCATGCACATGCCCACGCATCTCTCAATCCGTAAGACGTTCCCGTCTTCAATGCTACCTGCCATTGCCGACCCAGAGTCCCTCGCGCAAATAACGAAAGTTCCCCGTTATACTTCAGCATGTCGCTCACTAACCAGCACCCGGACTCACTAGCTATTCTCTCACTCGGCTGTATACTCTCCTTCAAAAGTTTCAGCGGCCTGTGAATACCCATTGACGCAAGCGCAGTATACCCCTCAAGTTCTTCGAGCAATGTAACCTCACATCCTCCAAGTATCAGCGAGTCTCCGTAATACTCACTCGTCTGAGTCAAATGCCTGTAACCTACACTCCTCAGCATCGCTAATACCCTGTCGTTCCCTGCACGCCTCAACACTCTCACTGCAGGCGCATTCAATGACTCATGCAGTGCTGCACGTGCAGTTACCGCTCCCCTGTAACGCAAATCAAAATTTCTCGGTGCACGTCCCGAAAATGCTGACGACGTATCTGCAAGTAATGTTGACGGAGTCATTATCCCCAGTTCAATAGCTTCAAGATACGCAAACGGTTTCAATGTTGAACCAGGTGAACGCGCAGACCTTCCGCAGTCTACCCATGATGCTGAGTAGGGCGCGTCCCTGTAACTGAAACGCGCATTACCTACCCATGCCGTTAACGTTCCTTCTTTGTTGTCCGCAATACCTGCCGAAAGCGTTACGTCTGACGGAAAATCACCCAGCGATTGACGCAATATAGCTTCCAGTTTAGTCTGAGTCTCTATGTTAAGTGTTGAGTCAAAACGCTGAGGGTGTTCGGGATTCTGTGAGAGCATTAACTCAGCGTAATGCCACGCACGCGAAGGCAGCTCAAATTTCTTTCGCGGCAGCTCCTCCAAATATGCACGCCTCGCCTCTTCATGCGTAAATACTTTCTTTCTCTCCATCAATGATATTATGTCGTTCCTCCGTTTAACCGCTGCTTCAGGTCTCGTATCAGGACGGTAAAGTGTCGGCCCTTTCAACATCCCTATAAGCAGGCACGCTTCACCAGGTGAAATCTGTGAGGCTGTTTTACCGAAATATATCAGCGATGCTGTTTGAACTCCTCTTATGTTGCCCCCGAAAGGCGCAAGATTAAGATAGCATTCAAGTATTTTTTCTTTTGGAATTTGGCGTTCGAGTTTCACTGCCATTATGAACTCAAGTATTTTTGTCGGAACTGTACGCTTACGTCCCTCGCGTTCGGAAACCGCAAGACGTATTACCTGACTCGTTATCGTTGACGCTCCCGATACTATATGCCCCCTCATCATGTCCTGCGCAAACGCCCTCATCATTGCAAGAACATCAATTCCGAAATGACTGAAGAATCTCCCGTCCTCAGCATTAACTGCTACAAGCGGTAACCATTTACCCATATCTTCTAACGGTATGGGTATCTGCCATTCGGAATCGGGCGAAAGACGAACGTGAAATAATTTACCGTTCACATCGTAAACAGCAGGTGAACCGAAAATTGTCGTAACACGTTCAGGGTTAATGTCAACGCTTAACCATAAGCCCGTGAAAATCATAATGATTATCACGGACATAAACAGAACAATTTTTCTCAGACTCAGCCTCAAATTTAATGCCTTATGCTTTCTTATCCATAGCAAGTATATCGAGTGTGTAACCTGCTATATTATTGCTGTGGTCGCCGATTCTTTCGAGGTTGCTCAGTAACGTTATGAAATTCACTCCTTTTTCAGGATCGCATTCGCCGCGATTGAGACGGTCAATGTGTTTCTTCCTGTAAGTCCTTTCCTGAGAATCTATCTTCTTCTCAATGTCCCTTATAACAAGCCATGCCTGTTCACTGTTCTCATTCTTCATCGAGTCAAGCGATGTGTCTATCGCAAGGCATGTTGTATCGTACATATCCCTGAACTCTTCTATAGCTTCATCGGAAAGATAATGATTCATTACATCGGAACGTTCAATTAAATTCTCAGCCCTGTCCCCTATTCTTTCGAGGTCAAGAGA
>JAFTBA010000271.1 GCA_017458545.1 Synergistaceae bacterium
CATGTTGGCAGGAATATCAGCGAACCTCCCAACCTGTAACAGCACTCCTCCGATTTCTTCGCGTTCCAAAAATCTCTCGGAGTTCGCTAAAAGTTCACGCAGTTTCACAGCCTGTATCTCAGACTTAGCAGCTTTCAGTTCGTCAACAAGTGCTTTGGCTTTGAGCGCGAGATTCTCTTCGTCAGCAGACAACAGAGCAGTCATTGAGCTTCTCAATGCAAACAGTTTCTGTAACAGTATTACAACATTCATTCCCGTTACCGCTAAGATTCGTCTGGTCCCTGAACCTATGCTCTCTTCACGCAGAATCTTAAAACTCCCTATGTCCCCAGTCCTCTTAACGTGCAATCCTCCGCAAAGTTCCATCGAGAAACCTTCAACATCAACAACCCTCACTACATCGCCGTACTTCTCATCGAAAAGTGCCTTAGCTCCCAAATTCTGAGCCTCTTCCTTCGAGTGCTCGGAAATTTTGACCTCAATGTTAGCGAGAATCTCAGCGTTGATTAAGCGTTCGGCCTCAGCGATTTCAGAGTCGGTAACAGCAGAATGGTGTGTGAAATCGAACCTCAAAAATTCATCCGTTACCATTGAACCTGCCTGTCTCACATGACGGCCAAGCACACGCCCTAATGCCTCGTGAAGAAGGTGCGTAGCTGTGTGGTTGCGCCTTATCGCCGAACGTCTTTCGTCGTCAACAAAACACATAACCTCATCGCCTACATTCACAGTCCCTTCAGTATCAGCTTTAACCGTGTGTACTGTAATTTTCCCGTGAGGCACTGCGTTAAGCACCTTCAGTGTGAGGCCGTTGACTTTCATTGTGCCGGTATCGCCTACTTCACCGCCCCTTTCGGCGTAAAACGGTGTAGTGTCGAGTACAACCTCAAATTCAGAAGTTCCTGTTACGGAGTCAACACGGCCGTCAGGAGTGATTAGCGCGAGAATTTTACCTGAGTCTGCGGATTTAGTGTAACCCGTGAAATCAGTTGCACCCGATTCGTTTTCGATCTCAGTGTAAACGTCTCCTGCAAGTGCGCTTTTCTTCTGCTTGCTTGAGGAACGCGCGCGTTCTCTCTGTTCGTTCATGGCCGTTTTGAATCCCTCTTCATCAACCGTAAACCCTAATTCCCCTGCCATCTCTCTTGTGAGTTCAGGGGGGAAACCGTAAGTGTCATACAGCGTGAAGATTACACCGCCCGGAATTTCATTAGCACCCTGAGCTTTAAGGTGAGCGGTTTCAGCGTCAAACAGTTCAGTTCCCTGTCTTAATGTCTTGTTGAACTTCTCTTCTTCAAGGGTAATTATCTGTTCGATTACGGGTCTTTGAGTGATTAACTCCCTGTAAGGATTGCTCATTATGTCAATCAAAACAGGCATGTACTCGTTCAGGAATAATCCGTCGAATCCGAGCAGCTTCCCGAAACGCACAGCCCTCCTCAAGAGTCGCCTTAACACATAGCCCGGACCGTCATTCGAGGGCAGTACCCCGTCAGCAAGCATAAACGCAACGCTCCTTACATGGTCAGCGATTACCCTGACGGCCATGTCATCACGTGCGTTATTGCCGTACTTAATACCTGCGCGTCTGCATGTGTGTTCAATTAACGGTGTGAACAAATCGGTCTCGTAATCGGTATCGACTCCCTGTATCACTGAGGCTAAACGTTCGAGTCCCATTCCTGTGTCAATATTCTTGTGAGGCAGAAGGGGTAAACTTCCGTCTTTCTGTTTGTCGAACTGAGTGAATACCAAGTTCCATATTTCCATGTACCTGTCGCAGTCGCACCCTACGCCGCAGGTAGGTTTACCGCAGGAATATTTTTCACCTCTGTCGTAGTAAATTTCGCTGCAAGGTCCGCAAGGCCCTGTATCGCCCATGAACCAGTAGTTATCGTCCTGACCGAAACGGTAAATCCTATCCTTGCTCAATCCTACCTCGTTATGCCAGACGTTGAACGCTTCATCGTCATCAAGATATATAGTCGCATATAACCTGTCAGGGTCTAAGCCTATTCTTTCGGTTAAAAACTCCCATGCCCATGTTATAGCCTCATGTTTGAAGTAGCTTCCCCACGAAAAATTCCCTAACATCTCGAAAAATGTATGATGTCTGGCAGTTCTTCCTACGTTTTCAATGTCGTTAGTCCTGACGCATTTCTGACAGGTAACTACACGGGGGTATTCGGGCTGTTTAACGCCGAGATAGTAGAGTTTTAACGGAACCATTCCTGCAATCGTGAAGAGCAGTGAAGGGTCTTCAGGGACAAGCGAAAAACTGGGGAGGTGTTTTGCGCCTTTTTCCTCCCAGAATTTTATGAACATATCGCGCAGTTCACTTGCTTTTCTGTACTGCATTATGCTTTCGTCTCCCTGACCGTAAGTTTCTCGATGAACGGTTGAATCAAATCAACAGGTATCGGGAAAAATGTTGTAGTGTTTCTCTCACCCGAAATTTCACGTATAGTCTGCAAATATCTTAACTGTAACGTTACCGGTGAACTCTCCATCTTTCTGGCAGCCTCTGAGAGTTTTTCGGCGGCCTGTAACTCACCTTCAGCAGCTATGATTTTCGCACGGCGTTCGCGTTCAGCTTCAGCCTGACGTGCCATTGCCCTCTTCATTCCTTCGGGGAGTTCAAGCTCTTTGACTTCTACAGCACTGACTTTGATACCCCAAGGATCTGTGCGTTCGTCAATAATCTTCTGTAACTCCTGATTAATCTTCTCTCTTGACGAAAGTACCTCATCGAGTTCAACAGAGCCTACTACTGAGCGTAAAGTTGTCTGTGCTAACTGGCTTGTAGCAACGATGTAATTCTCAACTTCAACGACCGATTTAGCAGGTTCAAGCACCCTGAAATATACGACAGCATTAACTTTGATGGCAACGTTGTCTTTAGTGATGACCTCCTGAACAGGAACGTCAAGCGTTAAAATTCTCAGGTCAACAGTAACAGCTTTATCGATAAACGGAACAATGAATACTATTCCCGGACCTCTGCTCCCAACGAGACGGCCAAGCCTGAAGAGGACTATGCGCCTGTATTCGGGAATGATTTTTACTGCTGACGAGATAATCAGCAGAAGAATGAATCCTGCTACAACGATACTGCCTAAACTTGACAGAATTGAACCTGCATTACTTATGTCGATTATCATAATTTGAATAAATCTCCTTTCCTTATTTTTCGATTACTACGAAAGCGAGGGCATAATCTTTTTCGTGAGATATTGATACGAAAATTTTTGCTGACGGAATCAATAAGACTCCTGAGAGTTCAATGTCAGGTTTTCCGTCAGTCCTTATGAGTTTGAAGTCATTGCTGAAAATTATCTTAATCAACGGAATCCCCGAAGCCTTAGCGAACGCCTCACGAACTGCGAAACCTCCTGCATAACTTTCGTAACGTTTCTCACCTTTTCCCTCGCAGTACGAAATTTCTTCCTGACTGAACACTCTTTTACGGAAGTGTTCTGATTTAAGCGCGTGTTTTATTCTGTTAATGCTGCAAAGGTCAGCCCCTATTCCTGAAACCATCGCTTGAATTTCCCGAAAAATCCCGAATCATTTTCTGCAACAGGTGCTTTCATTTCATCGGCAAGTGCTTTGATGAGTTCTTTCTGTTTATCCGTGAGCTTCTTGGGAATCTCAATGTAAACATGAGCGTAAAGGTCTCCGATTGATTTTGAGTTTACACGGGGCATTCCTTTGCCTTTGAGCTTTAGGACTTGACCGTGAGTCGTTCCTGAAGGTACTGTGATTGTCTCTTCAGTTCCGTCAAGCGTTTTGATTTTGACCTCAGCACCTAAAACAGCCTGCGGATAAGTCAGCAATAAAGTCGTATGCAAATCTGCTCCGTCCCTCTCGAAATCAGGATGAACCTCAACGTCAATAATCAGGTA
>JAFTBA010000272.1 GCA_017458545.1 Synergistaceae bacterium
TCGTCATGTCATCACCTAATACTATGCGCTGGGGAATATTGAAAGTTATGCGTGTACCTTTGCCGTATTCGCTCTCAAGCTCAATATGTCCTTTCATTATGTTGATTATGTTCTTGACCAGCGACAACCCTAAACCTGCTCCTGATATGTGCCTTGTTTCGGTAACGTTAGCGCGTTCAAAAGGCTCGAATATCCTCTCAATGTCATCGGGTCTCATTCCCATTCCTGTATCTTCAACGATGAAGTTCAGCATTACCCCGTCAGCAGCTCCTGAAATTTTACCGCCTGAAACACTCAGTACTATATTTCCCTGCTCAGTGTACTTCGCTGAATTACCCAGAAGATTCGTCAACACCTGTTTCAGCCTTAACACATCACCGTGTAAATGTTCGGGCATTGAACGCTCAGCACTCAGTATAAACTTTACTGATGGTTTACCCGATGTAGCGTCAATAACATATTTCTCGCACTCTTTTAACAGTTCCCAGAGATGATAATCTGACTCGTATAAATCCATTTTGCCTGCTTCGATCTTTGAAATGTCGAGTATATTGTTGACGATGTTAAGGAGGTGTTCGCCTGCAGTTTTTATGTCTGATGAAGCGTGAAGTGTTTCAGCGTCTTTTGCCTCACTTAGTATCATATCGTTAATGCCGAGTATGGCATTCATTGGCGTGCGTATTTCGTGTGAAGTGCTCGCAAGAAAATTACTCTTTGCTCTGTTAGCGGCTGCGGCTCTGGTCATAGAGGCTTCAGCGCGTCTGCGTTCGTCTTCAGTTTCGTGCTGAGCGGAGATTAAACGCCTGTAAGTAGGTGCCTCAAGGTAGAAGAAAGTGAACACCAGCATTATAGTAGCAATCGTGTAAACGAGCGGCATATTCTGGTTGAACAGGTACTGAACAAGGAACGAGTCTATCAGTAACATGAACAGGAGATTCATGACTATGAACTGACCGTTGCCGTAATATTTCTGGTAGACCAGCTGAAGCACGAAGCCTTCAACAACAAAAATAACTGCGACCCCCGGTGAGAATATCATATAGACATGTCCTCTGTCTGAAAGAACGAATAGCATTATCACGCTGATAACCAGGACAAAGAAATGAAACTCAACGAACCTTTTGCTGATAGTTCTTGTGTAAGCTGCGACGTAACACATAAGGCAGTAAGCGTTTATGTTAATTACGGCATAGAACAGTTTTGTCCAGACTGTTAAGCGTGATATGTCTGTAGTGAGTTCGAGTATTATCTCGAAAACAGAAGCAGCGAGCGTTGAGATTACGAGCAGAAAAAAACGCCTGTTAATTTCTGATTTAGTAGCCATTCTTCCGCCGAGAAATGCCGACAGTACAAACAGAAACGGCAATACAGCTATCTCCATAAAAATTTCACTCATATTGTTGAACACGGTCATGATGAAAAAGCTAAGTCCCTTCCGAGAAAATTAGAATGATAAACATTATAATTATAATTACGATTAAATCAGTATAGCACCTGAGCGCGTGATATAATGCAATCTGCATATCGCAGCTTACAAAAAAAACATACATAAAGGACAGACCCGGACATGTTTTTCATAATAAGTTCAGACAGACACCTCAAACGAAGTCTTACACCCCTCAACGTATGGTCATTAGCATTCGGCTGTGTAATAGGCTGGAGTGCTTTTGTAATGCCCGGAACGGTTTTTCTTCCTAACGCAGGGCCTATGGGTACGCTTATAGCAATGGAGATTGCGACTTTCGTAATGCTGATTATCTCCTACAACTACAGCTACATGATAAACAAATTCCCTTTAACGGGCGGAGAGTTTATTTACGCGAAGATGGCATTCGGTGAACATCACGGATTTTTATGCGCTTGGTTTCTGAGTCTCTCATATCTTTCGGTAATACCCTTAAACGCAACTGCATTGAACCTGATAATGCGTGCAGTATTCGGTGATGCGTTTCAATTCGGATTTCATTACACGGTTGCTGGCTATGATGTTTATTTCGGTGAAATGCTGCTTGCAATAGGAGTACTGTTAATCTTCATGATTGTAAACTCATGGGGAGTCAAATTCACCGGGAGTATACAGACGTTATTAGTGATGATACTTTTGGGCGGAATACTCATCATAATCGGAGGGGCTGCCTTCAGTCCGAACGCATTATCTGATAATCTGCTGCCAATGTTCAGACCTGCTGACGGGAGTTTTACGAAGGGTATTGCTGCACAGATAGCGGCAGTATTTGTTACGGGGCCAATGTCATTTGTAGGATTTGACACAGTGCCTCAGCTGACGGAGGAGTCTAAGTTTTCTGCTGACAGGGTGAAAGTAGTAATGGACACGAGCATAATGTGCGGAGGATTTGTGTACATAGCCCTAGCGCTTGTTGCGTGCAGTGCAGTACCTGCGTCTTACACGGGCTGGGTTGAACACATAAAAGACCTTCCCAATCTCAGCGGTATTAACGGTATAGCGACTTTGAGCGCGTCATACAACATAATGGGTAAGTTCGGTCTGACCGTAATAACTGCCTCAGTGATAGCGGCCATGTTAACGGGGATAATAGGGTTTTACATGGCAACGAGCCGACTGCTTTACTCAATGGCAAGGGACGGAATGATACCTTCATGGTTCAGTTACCTCAACGAGAACGGAGTACCTACGAATGCAGGACTGTTCTGCACGGTAGTGTCGGGCTTAACTTGCCTTATGGGACGGCCGGTAATGGGATGGGTATTCGATATGGCTTCAACGGGTGCAGCGATAGGGTTTGCGTACACGTCGATAGCAGCGGCGAAATACGCATTCCGTGAGAAACGCACGGACATAATGATTTTCGGAATACTGGGGTTTATTCTGTCAGTGATGATGGCGGTACTGCTGTTGTTCCCAATTCCGGGACTGAACATTTCGCTGGGGAGCGAATCATACTCGCTGCTGTTCGTCTGGGTAGTAATAGGGACGTTGTTCTACGTAATAAAGCGTACTTGGGGGGGGGGGCAGTTACATATAAATACTCAGAAAACGATAAGTGATTTAACTGATAGTAACAGGTAAATAAACTGCCCCCGTTTATAGGGAACGGGGGCTTTTTGTTGCGCAGTACATTAACGGGGTCAATGCTGCAGCATTTCTGTTATTTTTCGTTAAGCACGACTCTGCCTGCCTCAACCGAGTGAGTCAGCCAGACATTACCTCCTATCACGCAGTTATCACCTATGACTGTCTGTCCTCCTAGTATCGTAGCTCCTGCGTAAATCACTACGTCATTCCCTATGTCGGGGTGTCGTTTAATTCCTTTGACCAATGAACCGTCAGGCGCAACATCGAAACTCTTAGCACCTATCGTAACGTTCTGGTAAATCTTGACCCTGTTACCGATTGTTGATGTCTCGCCTATGACTACACCTGTTCCGTGATCTATGAAGAA
>JAFTBA010000273.1 GCA_017458545.1 Synergistaceae bacterium
CGTAAATCACAAAATATCTTTCGCTCGTGGGGTACTCAAGCAGTTTGAGCAGTTCAGATTTTGAGAGGTCATGAAAATTTTTGACGAAACCGAGTCCGTACCTGTCTTTTTCGAGCGAACGTACAGCCTTCTGGAAAGCCTCGCGGAAATTTTTGCCGATACTCATTACCTCTCCCACTGCCCTCATCTGAGTACCTAATTTATCCTGAACACCTTTGAACTTCTCGAACGCCCACCGCGCAAATTTAACGACAACGTAATCACCTTCAGGCTTATATTTTTCGAGCGTCCCGTATTTGCCGCAGGGTATATCGCTTAGTGAGAGACCTGCCGCTAATTTCGCAGACACTAAAGCAATAGGAAAGCCCGTAGCTTTTGACGCTAAAGCCGATGATCTTGATGTTCTCGGATTAATCTCAATGACTATTACCCGTCCTGTTTTAGGGTCGTGGGCAAACTGTACGTTAGTTCCTCCGATTACACCTATATGTTCGACTATCTTATAGGCCATCTCCTGAAGCCTCATCTGAAGCTCCGTTGAAACCGTCAGCATAGGTGCAACACAGAACGAGTCTCCGGTATGTACTCCCATAGGGTCAACGTTCTCAATGAAACAGACTGTTATCATGTTGTTGTCCTTATCGCGTACAACTTCAAGCTCAAGTTCTTCCCAGCCTAACACTGACTCTTCAACTAGTACCTGATGTACTATACTGGCCTGTAATCCCCGCTCGCATACTGTGCGTAATTCCTCGCGGTTGTAAACGAGTCCGCCGCCTGCTCCGCCCATAGTATACGCAGGGCGAAGCACAACGGGGTAGCCTAACTTCTCAGCGATCGCTAACGCCTCTTCAACAGAGTATGCTACCTGAGACTTGGCCATGTCGATTCCGAGAGTCTGCATTGTCTTTTTGAACTCTACGCGGTCCTCTCCGCGTTCGATTGCGTCAGCCTGAACGCCTATTACTTCGACGTTATATTTTGCGAGAATGCCTGACTTGTGTAACTCGGCGCATAAATTCAAACCTGACTGCCCCCCTAAATTAGGGAGGAGGGCATCAGGTCTTTCACGTGCGATTATTGCTTCGAGTCTTTCGGGATTCAACGGCTCAATGTAAGTTATGTCGGCCATTTCGGGATCAGTCATTATCGTTGCTGGGTTGGAGTTCACGAGGACTACCTCATATCCCAATGAGCGTAACGCCTTGCAAGCCTGAGTGCCTGAGTAATCGAACTCGCAAGCCTGACCGATTACTATAGGGCCTGAACCGATGATTAATATCTTGTGTATATCATTGCGCTGCGGTGCTGCCATGTATAAATCACTTCCTGTGTTACTGTGTTACTTGTCCGATGACACTTCTGTTGTTATGTTTTCGCTTGTCTCCGTCTTAACGGGCTGAACAGGAGTTAAGTCTTCCGATTTTTCGATTTTTTCGGTGAGCTTTTCGGGTTCAACGGGGCTGTCCTCACTTACTGCCTCAACGACAGCAGGAGTATCTTCGGGTTTTGCCTCTTCGATAACGGGAACGTCATTTGATTTCGGTGTTTCTTCGGTTGAAACAGCTTCGTCCTCGCTTGCTTTGACGACGACCTCTTCAATTTTTTCGGGAGCTTCGGGTTCGTCAATGCTCTTGGTTTTTGCTGACGGTGTTTCAGGCTCAACGGCTTTGTCCTCGCTAACAGCAACGTCATCAACCGTAACTGTCTCAGTCTCAGCAGTCTTGTCCTCACTTGCCGACTCAATCATGACCGGAGTATCTTCGGGTTCATCAGGCTCTTCAGGCTCATCAGGTTCAACGGGTTCAGGTTCAGAAGAGACTGTTTCATTTTCCTGAGTATCTTCGCTGTCGTTATGAAGATTCATTATCGGGAGTACATCTTCTGAAGTTTCGCTTTCATTTGAAGCGGCAGGGCTTGCGAATAATTCCTCATCGTTAATCACAACGTTGGCTTTCTGCATCAATGAGTTCTGGTAAGCCGTTAATCTGCTTCTTTCTTCCTGCTGAGTGAGCAGCATTCTTATGTCTCCGCTTACCTCGTTATAAGGTGTTGTGCCTGCCTCAACGTGAGCTGCTTTCATTGCGACTGCGTAATCACCGCTTGCCACTTCGAACACGGGCGTTACAGTTCCAACGTCAATAGACGCGAGTACACTCAGAGTCCCTACAGTGAGTGCGCTTAACGGGAGCATAACGGGTGATTTAGTGATGTTGATTGCGCCTGCGACATCGCCTGAGGCTAAAACGTCCCAGCTCTCACCGCCTGTGATTTTAGCGCGGAAACTCTCAGCGTCAGCACTGGTGTTGAAGTCGGCCATGTGAATCGTGAAACCTTCTGGACGCGAATAGAGTATGCCTTTCATAGTGTCGTAGAACGATGCTACGCTGTCATCGCTTACTGTTACGCTGCCTATAGCTTCGCGGATTAACCTGTCCGATGCTAACTGACGGGCAATACTTCTCTTGTAATCTTCGGGTTTAATCCCTGAGTTAGCGAGTACCTGATAGAACGCTTCGCGTGTAGGGAAATATGTATCAGCATAATTCTTCATAGCCATATCGGCTTCAGCATCGCTGACACGTATGCCCTTTTCATCAACTTCTTTAGCTATCTGAGACTCTAATATTGCCTGATTAAGGACTGTCCTGTAAATTGCAGGCATATCGATTGAGGTCATGCTTCTTGAGCTGTAAGTGCTGAGATAATTCCTCAGTCTCTGCTCAAGTTCCGAACGCATTAACGAGCGTCCGTTAATCTGAGCTACCTCGTAATCCGTCATAGTTCCGTCAGGGTTACGGCCGGGGGATCTTCTTGTGCTTCTGCCCTCGTACATAAGGAATGTTGAGAGCAGGAAGGCCACGACAATTACAGCCATTATCCATTTCATTTGTGTCCGCAGAAATTTCATCATAATTCAATAAAACCTTCTCTCCGAAAAATTTTTTGGTACTACGTAATTTCCATGATTTGAAATTTTAGCACAAGATAAGCAATTTTACACATGTGCCAGTGAATAACCTTTCTTAGTTTCAGCTTTTAACAGGGAAATTTCACCGCCCGATTTAATCATGACATCACGTAATTTTTCTGAGACTTCTTTTGCTGATGAGGGTGAGCATTCGCAGACAAGTGAGTCATGAACCTGAAGGAATAATTCTGCAGCGTTAAGAGAATCAAAAGCTGTTACGGCTTTACGTGCTATGTCTGCTGCAGTACCCTGTATAGGAGTGTTAATCAGTGCGCGGTCAAGCCCTGTACTTTTGGAGGGGATTTCCTTAACGGGTCTTATTCTTCCTGCCAGAGTTTTCGCGTAACCCCTCTCCTTAGCGTCATGAACGAGTCCGTCAAGAAATTCCTGAATGTTAGGGAGTGCAGAAAAATATCTGTCTACAATCTCCTTAGCCTCCTGACGGTTTACCCCTAACCTTTCGGACAGACCGAACGAACTCATACCGTAAAGCAGTCCGAAATTCAC
>JAFTBA010000274.1 GCA_017458545.1 Synergistaceae bacterium
CGCATTAACGACAGTGCCGAAAGAGCAAGCCTTGCATTACTGACCTGATAGCCTCCGATTAAACCCGTATGCACTCCCCTGAGAGTCAGATTAGGCGCGTAAAAATCAAACTCATTGCCGTCAGCCGTTACTTTAACGTTCTCAACTTTTGACTCATCGCTGACAATGAAAGGTATCGCTCCTTTAACGCTGCAGACTTCCCTGAACATTCCCCTCAGCGACTCATCTGTTCCCGAAAAAACAGCAGGTACATTCCTCTTAACGACCGCAAACTTCTCACCTGCTATCCCTTCAAGCGTTGGCCCTAAATATTCGGTATGGTCAACTGACACTGAAGCAATTACAGAACATACAGTGTTATCCATCGTGTTAGTAGCGTCGAGTTTACCCCCTAATCCTGCCTCAATAACTCCTGCATTAATTCCCTTTTCTCTAGCCAGCAAAAACGAGCTCGCAGTCAAAAGCTCAAAATATGACGGCAAATCCTCGCCTGTTTTGATAGCTTTCACAGTTTCATTAGCAGCGTCAATCCATTCGTCAGCACTGAGAGCTTCACCGTTAATCAATAACCTTTCGCTTGGACTCTCAAGATGAGGGCTTGAATAAAAAGCTGTTTTATAGCCCGATGATTTAAGTACTGATGAAATAAACGCACCTGTTGAACCTTTACCGTTAGTGCCTACTATATGTATTGAACGGAATGAATTTTGAGGGTTACCCAGACGTTTAAGAAGACGTGAAATCCTTTCGAGACCGGGTATTATTCTGTTATCGGAATGACCGTATAAAATTTCTTCAAGTTCATTGAAATCTCTCATTTTACATTCACCTGAAAAAACAGAGCAGGTTTTTTCGTTTGACCTGCCCTGTTAGGATTTTAATGTTCTTATTTCGCAGGAGGAAACGCGAAACTCGTCTTATAACCTAACTTCTTCATCGCATTCACTACTAATCCTGCCTGATATTTGCTCTCTCCTCCCTGTACCCATACCTTGTAATACTTTGAATCAGGATTCTTGTAAACTGTTGCTTTGAACCCTGCCCTGTTTATTTTCTTCACAGCATCCTCAGCTCCCTTTTTCGTAGGGTAAGAGGCTGTCTGAACACGCCACTGTTTATTCGCAGGAAGTGATGATGCTTTCACAGGAGCAGGTTCAGATTTTTTCGCAGGTTCAGGCTTCTTAACTGTCTGAGCAGGAGCAGTTTTCTTTTGCTGAACGGCTGAACTGCTCTGTTTCACGTTGTTTTTGTCAGATACGGGCTTTACCTCTGCCAGCGGAGGAGCTGCCCTGTTCTCTGACGTGTAAACTGCAGGCTTATTGTCCTGTTTAACGGCTGCATGTTCGGCATCTGGTTTCACTGAATCAGTCTGCAGGTCCTGAACGTTAGCGCGTTCGGCCATCAGTGCAGGTGAATCGGCGAAAGCTCTTGTTGAAGTTATACCGGGTGAAGTTTTCATACCGTTAATGAAGAACTGTCTTCCTGCAAGTACTAAGAGACCTACTGCGGCTATGCTCACAACGGGCAGGACTATATCTCCGAAAGAAGGCAGTATGCTTCTTTTTTTGAGTCCGCGCCTGTTGCCCGAACGTCTTGGAGTGCTAATCTTTTCTGTTTCTTCTGTAGATTGACGGCTGATCATAGAATCCTCTCTGTACTCCCGGGAAAGGCTCACGCTCATTAGGTCCGGGCTGGTTTAATCTGGCTTCCTCGAATCCTTCCTGCTGGATTTTTCTTTTTGAAGTGTATATGTCGAATATAGTACGTCTGGGCTGCTGAGGCTGCAAAGGCTGCACGGGCTGCACAGAAGGCTGAGGTTTGTGTCCTTCATTCTGAGACGGCTGTGACGGGGGCTGTTTAGTGTCAGTTTTAGGAGGCTGAATGCTGACTGTTTTGCCTCCTACCTGAGCTACAGCGTCCTCGGAGAATGTCGCTATCAATGTAACGTGTACTTTCTCACCGAGCGTGTCATCAATTACATGTCCCCAGATTACCTGAGCCTCAGGGTCTGCAGTTTCTTCGATGATTTTAGCGGCTTCGGACATTTCGCCGAGCATTATTTCGCTTCCTGTTGTTACGTTGAGGAGAATGCCTTTTGCGCCTGTTACCGGGAAGGTCATGAGCGGTGAAGTGATAGCGTTCTTAGCGGCTTTCTGAGCCCTGTCCTCACCCTCACCCTCACCCATTCCCATAATGGCTGTGCCTGCGTTAGTGAGTATTGCTTTTATGTCGGCAAAATCAAGATTAACGAACCCCGATTTAGTGATGAGGTCTGTAACTCCCTGAACGGCCTGCCGTAAAACTTCATCGACTTTCTTGTAAGCATCAACGATTTTCATTTTCATGCCGTTATCCATCTGGAGTAATTTTTCGTTCTCAACGATAAGAAGAGCATCGACATTTTTTTTGAGGTGTTCAATACCTTCAGCAGCAGTGCGCATTCTTCTGGCCATTTCAAAGCCGAACGGAGTTGTAACGACTCCTACGACAAGAACGCCCATATCTCTGGCAGCTTCGGCTATAACGGGAGCAGCTCCTGTACCTGTACCGCCTCCCATGCCTGCGGTAACGAAAAGCATATCTGCCCCTGCAATATATTCTTTAATTTTGTCAATGCTTTCTTTAGCGGCATCGGCTCCGACTTTGGGATTAGCACCGGCGCCGAGTCCGCGAGTAAGAGTTTCGCCGAGAATAATTTTGTTTGGAGCCATGCTTGCTTCGAGAGCTTTAGCGTCAGTGTTAGCGGCAACAAAATCAACGCCCTGAACATTTGACTCTATTATGTGATTAAGGGCATTACCGCCGCCTCCGCCGACACCGAAAACAACTATTTTCTCATTTTGATGGGCATTGTTATTAGTCAGCTTGAATAAATTTTCATTCATTTGATTAAGTCTCCTCCTCCGTGATTGATTTTATTTTATTTTTAACGGCATGACAAGTTGAGGGTTAAAACAGCCGTTTGATTTTTTCGGCTATGGTTCTTGCAATTTCAGTGAAATTTTCGCGTTTTGTTCTGCCTTCGCCGTAAGGGTCAGGTTCTTCATTTACGTCATCGCTTTCGCCCTCATCGTAACCGTCATATCCTTCAGGTTCTTCATCATATCCGCCCTCATCGGGATAATCATCTTCAACTTTTTCTTTCTTTGAGGGGATGTGTTTTTTTCCTTTGTTATCGTCCTTAGATTTGGGGTCAGGTTTGTAGTGAAGTCCCGGAAGTTCCTGTCCCGAATCCATAAAGACATAAGGGTCGCGCTCAACCGTAACGTAATATTTGAGTATACCTGCCGAACTCACATAAGCCGCATTAGCCAGGGGCTGCGGAAAAGTGTAAACAGGTTCGTAAACTTTTCTGACGGGAATCTGAAGAATATTCTCGAGCATCATTTCGATACCTGGAGTATCAGACACTCCGCCCGACAGTATTATTCCGCTGGGGAAATGCTGAGGGGTACATTCAGCAAGCGCGCGTCTTATCTGGTCATTGAAGAGTTCCTCAAGCCTCGCAAATATAGCCTGATACGCAAGGTCAATGTCAATGCCGTTGCGCCTCAAATCTTCCTCGCTGTCAATGAAAATTCTCTGTTTGAGCCTTTCTGCCTCGCTTAACGATATGTGAAGCACTGATGCCAAATCGCTGCGTATATGATCTCCTCCTATGGGTATGCTCATAACGCGGAATGCTCTTCCGTTTCTGAACAGAACTATACCTGTTGTGCCTCCGCCTATGCAGACGGAAATACAGCCTGCACGCATTTCATCATCGTAAGCAGCTCCCAACGCTGAAGCTATAGGTTTAAGCAGAAGCCCCTTAACTTCGAGTCCTGCACTCTGAACGCAGTTCACAACGTCCTGAGCATATGTCATTGGGACTGCAACTGTCTGTATCCATATGTCAAGCTGATTGCCGTTCATATTGAGGGGTTCATTGATGGGTCTTCCGTCAAGCTCGTAGTTCGTAGGAATCATGTGAAGAGAATACATGCTGTTTCTTGAGGCTGTCGCCAAAACAGAGTTTGCCATTGCCCGTTCGATTACGCGGTTAAGGTCGCTTTCCTCGACTGATTTGGACTCGCGGCCTCCGAGAGTTACCATACCGTGAGTAGACTCGTTCTTTATATCCATACCGTTGAAGGCCACTATGACATTTCTGAGTCTTCCCGGCGATATTCCCGTCATGCTCTGGGCATCGGCAAAAGCCCTCTGCACTGACTGCCGGGCATCCTGAAGGCTTACGATTATACCTTTAGAGATTCCGCGAGAAGGCGCCTTGCCGAAACCTATCACATGAACAGAATCCGGGTAACGGCGGTCTCTTTCCGCTACTATCATAGTAATTTTCGTAGTCCCTATACTAAGCCCCACTAAGAGGTTATCAGATTTTCCCGGCATTTGTTTTTACGTTCCCTTCTTTTGTTTCAATAAATTTTATTTCATTTTATTTTATTACAAGTTACGCAGCAAAACTTTTCCCTCGTATGTCGCATCTATAATGTGATTACCGCCTTCGCTGATTAATCTTGTGAACAATGCGTCTATCATTGCTCCTACGTCCTGTCCTTTATACTTATCGCGCTGAAGGTACAATTCAAATTTCTGTCCTCCCTGCGAGAGCTTCAGTATAAACAGATCCATTCCTGCCCGTCTCTCCCATGTTATGTCCGTAGCAGCACTGAACCATTTGCACCCTCTGAACTCATCAAGGAATGAGGCTATTACGTCCGTTGAGATAGGCGATCTGAATACTCCCGACATAGGTGCCTGAAGCGTTATTCCTTCCGGGATATTGCCTTCATCGGGTATCTTCCAGACGAGCTGACCTGCCGCATCATCATTCTGTCTTCCCCTCTCGAAAATCCACATCCTGCCGTCTCTGGAAATGCACCAGATTTTACCGCGCCAGTCTACTTTCACCCAAGCCGTAAGCCATTCGATTTTAGTTCTGAATTTCCCCCAGCCATCCATGTGAGTCTCAACTTTTACGGGCATATCGCGCTCAAGAAATTCCTTTACACCGTCAGCGTCTTTGAGCAGGTACGGCCAAAATGTCAGGCATCTTCTGGGAAAAACATCCCAAAATCTGCGTTCAAGAATCTGAGATTGTGATTCTACATGATACTCTCCTATTGTAAACCAGTATCTGTACTCCGAGAGGTACATTATCGCACCTGCAGCCAGTGCCAGTAAAAATAATCTCGATGAACGCACACGCACAGCCGCACAAATTCACTGCACGCAGAACACGGGCTGCCATCGTCTGATTTCAGGCTCAAGCATTACACCGGTGTTTTCGTAAACTCTTTCGGCACACTGCCTCATAAGCTCACAAATATCTGCGCTTGAGGCATGGCCTTTGTTCAGTATGAAGTTGGCATGTTTGTCGGAAACTGCTGCGTCTCCGACTGAGAGACCTTTGCAGCCGCATTCATCAAGGAGTTTACCTGCTGATACTCCTTCGGGATTCTTGAACGTACATCCTGCGCTCCTTGCGTTTAACGGCTGCGTTCCCCTTTTACTCCTGAAATATTCTCCTGCTCTCTCATCGTATGCCAATGTACTGTTAAACGTCATCACTGCTGACACTATGATTAACTCCTCTTCACTCAGCGAACATATCCTGTATCCGTATTCAAATTCTCCCCGTGCCAGCGTCCTTATGTTTCCGGAACTGTCTACTGCTTTGACACTTTCGGCATACTCACATACACCCTTACCTCCTGCACCTGCGTTCCCTGTGAGCGCTCCGCCTAATGTACCAGGTATACCTTCGGCAAATTCAAGTCCTCCTATGTTGCGTTCACGCAGAGTCCTCACAAGAACAGGAAGACTGAAACCCGACTGTATTTCAGCCGTAGAGTCATTCAGCCATTTAAGCGAGTTCATTTTTCTCGTTGAAACAGTCAGGCCGTGAGTTATACCGTCATCGATGAGCGTATTCGTACCCCCTCCGATTACGCAGACAGACAAAGGAAGTTCAAACGGCGAATCCTCTGACCTTATTGCCCTGATTAACTGCTGAAGTTCATCGGGCGACTGAGGCTGTGCAAAATATTCGGCCTTACCTCCTGTACCGAGTGTTGAGAGGTCTGCCAGAGGCTGATTTTCCTTTATGATTTTGTGCGGCAGTGAAGAATATATATGTTGTATGTTATTCAAAAGCATCACGCATTCGTCAAAATTCCTTATTACTTTCCCGATAATTATACCCTACACATGACTCATAGCCAAAAATTTCTCGCCTATTCTGTAAACATCACCTGCTCCCATCGTAAGCAGTATATCTCCTGACCTGAGTTCATTCTTCAGGGCAGTAAGTGCTTCCGAAAAATCAACAGGTTTAATATTATTCTTTTTGCTCAGTCTGATAATTTCCTGCGATGAACTGTGAGGACATTCTTTTTCACCGGCAGAATACACAGGGAGTATGAATGATTTTTCTGCAGTGTCCAGAACTGCTGCTATATCACCTGCGAATTTTGCAGTCCTCGTAAATCTGTGAGGCTGATAGATTACGACAGTTCTGCGTTCAGGGTAAATGCCTTTAACTGCGTTGAGAGTAGCGCGAATCTCTGAAGGGTGATGAGCGTAATCGTCCATCACTAAGATGTCATCGGGCGTTAAGCCTTTAACCTGCATTCTGCGTTCGGAACCGTGAAACTCCCTGAGTATTTCGGCGGAAACAGAGAAATCTGTTCCGCAGACATCAGCAGCAGATAAAGCAGCCAGTGCATTAAGCACATTATGTTCACCCGAAACACTAAGCTCAACAAGCCCTAACTCTTTGCCTTTACGCGCAACCCTGAAGGATATTCCTCCTCCGTGAGTCTTATTGATGTCGTATGCTCCCCAATCGAAACTCTTACCCCAGCCGTAACGCAGTATTTCACCGCGCGATTTACTGCATAATCCGAAAACTTCTGAAGCTCCTTCGTCCTCAGCGCATATAATTAACGTACCGTTTTCCCTTCGTCCGTCAGCAAACCGGGTAAATGCTTTTATGACATCATTGCGTTCGTGGTAATGGTCAACGTGATCCCAATCGGCATTAGTGATGATTGCGACCTGAGGCGAGAAAAGTTCAAATGTCCCGTCAGACTCGTCAAGTTCAGCAATAAAATGAGGGCCTGAACCCAAGACAGCATTACCGCCTATATCAGGGACGTTAGCACCGACGTAAACAGTAGGTTTCAAACCTGCTTTGAGGAAAATTAACCCTGTCATTGAGGAGGTTGTAGTTTTACCGTGAGTACCTGCTATGCCAATACCCTGAGATTTGTTGAACAGGGTGCTTAATGCCTCAGCGCGTGAAAGAATTATTATGCCTTTTTCCTTAGCGCGTAAGACTTCGGGATTATTACGGCTGACGGCACTGCTGAGGATTAACGCCTGAGGTTTGAAAGTATCAATATGCCTCTCAGAGTGATTGAGTTGAAACGGTATAGTACCCAAATCATAATGAGGTTCATGCAAATCACAGCCTGAGACCTCAAAACCTTCAGCCTCAAGCAGAAGAGCCAGCGCACTCATTCCTGAGCCGCCTATGCCCATGAGATGAACGCGTTTGAAATCGGGTAACTGCAGATTTATTTCATGATTAATGAGAGAAATTTTTGTTCACCCCTGAAATTTTTTCCGTAATTTTAGCATGTCCTAACTCAGAACTTCATGATTTCGGGAGGCTCTGAATTGCTGAACATATATTCAACGAACTCTGAAATTTTATCCTCGCTCACAAAAGGTGTCTGATAACGTACAGGCTGAGGAGTACCTGTGTTCCTGAAAAGCATATCGCCTTTCCCCGTGAGCCTGACTGCGTCAGAATTTCCTATCATGTTTTTGGACTCAGCATCAGTTGAAACAGAGAATACAGCCCTTGCAGGAATGTTGGACTTCACCATAGTAGTGAAAACATCGGGTGAAGGTCTCTGCGATGAAAGCATCATGTAAATACCTGAAGCCCCTGATTTCTGGGCAAGCCTCATGATAATAGCTTCAAGTTCGTTGCCGGCACCGTAAACCAAATCTGCAAGCTCGTTAATCACTATGACTATTTCTGGAAGTTTAGCGGTTTGTTTCTGTTTACGGTTGAACGACTGAATATTTCTGACGCGGGCAGCTGCGAATGAGTTAGTTCTCTTCTCCATTTCATCGTATGCCCACGTTAATGCTTTAACTGCTGCTTCGGGTTCAGAGACAGGAACGGCTAACAGATGAGGCAGTCCGTCATAGACAGCGAACTCAACATGACGCGGGTCAATGAGAATCAAGCGCAGTTCATCAGGTTTACGGCGTGAACACATGCTGAGTATGCAGGAGTTGACGAACATGCTGCGTCCTGAACCTGTACTACCTGCTATGAGTATGTGCTGTAATTCTTCGAGACCTGTAACTGAAATTTTACCGTCAACCTGTACTCCTAAAGGCAAAGGCAGTCTTGCATTCCCAGATTTGAACTCATCGCTTTCAACGATATTCCTCAAGGGAATCACTTTGCGTTCGGTGCAAGGTACTTCAATACCGACATAACGTGTGCCTAAGATAGGAGCTTCAATTCTGACAGACATGACAGCGAGCGACATAGCTAAGTCCTCAGTGAGTCCTGAAACTCTGCTGACCTTAGTACCGGGAGCGAGTTCGAGCTGATACTGAATGAACGACGGGCCTGTAATGATGTGAGCGACAGAGGCATTAACGCCGAAATTCTTGAGGGCAGAGGTTATAGTTTTGGCCTGTTTCTCAGAATTTCTGATGAGTTCGCGGTTAGGTTCGGCTTTCATTTTAGGTCCGAAGAGTTCCGGAGGAGGAGGGAAAGCCGATTCATCATAGACTCTGCTTCTTGCTCCCGTTGCCGGAACAGGTGCGTTATCTTTAACGCTGTTGATTTCTTCAGTGTCGTTTGAGGAAGGTATTTCGACGGCAGGAAGAGGACGGCGTATTTTTTTTGAGGGCTTAGGGAGTTTCGACAGTTTTTCTGATTTAGAGGGTTTAACTTTATCGTTATCCTTAGCTGATTTCTGAACGGGAGGTTTCATTCCGCCCGAGTCAATCAGAGCAAGAGCGTTATCAATTACTTCAACGGCATTGCTCATGACGGTAATATTTTTTTCGTTAGCATCATCGGGGGTCATATCGTTGTTTTTAGTACCTGCTGTTGGTTTAACATCAGGTTCATCAGGAGCAGGTTTGAGCTTAGGCATTTGGAACGTTATTGAGCCCTGCTGAACGGTCTCTTCTGAAGGTGAGGGACTCAGTATAGGTTCAGGGATGTTACTTGTGAGAATCTCAGTTACTTTGTCAGTATAACCTGATGAGGCTGAACTGTGTTCATGACGTTCACGTTTACGTTCACGTCTGCCTGTTTTTTTGTTTGAACGTCTGAATTTGAATTTAAGTTTTGGGAGCTTAATATTCGTAATAGTTCTCATGAGAAATTTAGAGCCGAAGAAGACGGCAGACATTACGAAGGAAGCTATAACCAGCAGAAGAGTAATGAACGTTCCGGTATTGAGAACGAAGAACCCTGCGAGGCCCGAACCGAAATTCCCGGCGGTCATCAAAGTTGCTTGCGAAGTCCAGCCGGATTCTTTGAGGAGACCGAGCATGAATGCGAACGAAATATAGAGCATGAGAGTGCCGAAGAACTGTCTTCTGAGTTTTGGGATACGGAACTTGAGCAGTTTAGCTGCTGAGAGATAGAGTACGAAGAGTATGGGGACTATAACGGGACCGCCCCAAGATGTTTTGAGATAACTGCCGAGCTTCTGCCCACCCTCACCGGTGAGGGTGCTGCCGAACAGTGCAAATATGCAGTAAATGCACGCAATGATGATGATGAACAAAATTAATTCAGGGAGACTGGCTTTATTTTCATCATTTTCATTTTCACGTCTGCGGCTCATAATTTTCTGCATCCTCCTTTAAGAGATTAAATTTATTTTGAACGTGCCTGTTTTATGTTAGCGACATGTTCCCTGTAGGTTTTAGCGAAGTAATGATAGCCGTCTTTACCTGCTACGTAGTAGAGGTAATCGTTGAACTCGGGGTCTAAAGCTGCGCCCCAAGCCTCAATGCCCGGGAGGCATATGGGTCTTGGAGGAAGACCTGCATGTTTGTAAGTGTTGTAAGGAGATTCGACATCGAGGTCTTTGTTGAGTACGCGTGTTAATTTTCTGCCTTTTAAGCGCCAAGCGTAAACGACAGTGGCATCGATTTGGAGGAGCATATTTTTTCTGAGTCTGTTGTGAATGACACCTGCGACAGTTCTGCATTCTGAATCGTGAAGGACTTCACGCTCGACCATTGAAGCGATAATGGAAGCGTCCTGAATGTCATGAGGTTTAAGTTCGTGGTCAGTGATGAACTCGCCCCAATGATGCCACCAAGCAGCTGCCGAAGTGCTTACGATTTCGTCGGCAGTGCGGTCAACGAGCATATAAGTTTCGGGCATAAGGAAAGCGACACGGGTGTATTCGTCTTCCGGGAGGGCCTTAATGATTTCGAGCAGCTGAGGGGGATAATTTTTGTTATTCATGAGGGCTTGAGAGATTTTTTCGCGTGTAACTTTTTTGTCCTGGCTCTCCAGTGAATCAATCATTGCAAAAATATCGAGTCCCGGTTTTATCTGAGCTTTAAGGAGAGCAGGTTTAGCGGTGCGTAACTGACGTGCTAAGTTCCAAGCGTCAGAGGGTACAACGGAATAATGACCTGCGCGTATTTTGCGGTCCAGGCCGAATTTGATCAACCATTTAGCGAGTTCTAAGGGGCTTCCGTCTAAAGCACCTTCAATCTCGAAAGCTCTTGCAGCCTGAGAAGCGGTCATACCGTTTTCGATGAGGACGGTAACTTTTTCGCCGTCAGGTATGGGGATTAATTTTTCCCAAAAGGGAGCGGGGATTTTGAGGTAATAAGACGAATAAGCTGCTGCCGAAAGAATGAATAACAGCAGGAAGAAAATTACCCCTGAAAATATGAACTTGTGATTACGTTTGTGAACATAAATTTTTTTTCTTGGGGTCTGTAAACGAGATTGTCTTTGCAAATTGCACACATCCTGTTAGTATTTTTGCTTATTATACA
>JAFTBA010000275.1 GCA_017458545.1 Synergistaceae bacterium
GGTGCATATAATACAACAAGGATTTGGAATTGCCTATACGTAATTTTACTGATAAATCGCGGCAGTAATTATTGCAGGGGATTATACGCAGATTATGCAGGGTTCGTTGTAGTATGAGAGTGTATCATCGTGAGTAAGGAAAAGCATGTTTTCGGATTTGGCTTGAGCTATGAGGATTCTGTCGAACGGGTCATTGTGGGGCGGAGCGTCTTCGGGGCGTGAAAGAGTTTTGAGAAGATATGTATGCCTTGCCTTGAGGGTGAGTTGAAGAATATTAGCCTCTTCACACATTGACGCTAATTCCTGAGGAGGAATATTCGTAATTTTGTCGGGGTGTGTCAACTGTTTGAGCACAATTTCCCACATTGACACACTGCTGTAATATGTGGAGTTACCTGTAACTTTTATCAATCCGTTGACTTTTGAAGGGAGTTTATCATCTTCAGTGAGTATCCATAATAATATGTGAGTATCGAGAAGATATTTCATGATTATTTCACCCCGAACATTTCAGCTATTTCGTCATTCATGGAGTCAAACTCTTCGAGACTAGGGGCTGTGAATTTTCCTTTGGCAACCCCGATTCTTACTCCTCCGGGCCCGTCATAATAGTCAATAAGTTTTGCAATCGGCGTACCGTTTTTAGTGATGGTCAACTGATGCTCATCACCGTAAAGCACTTTTCCCATGAGTTCGGGCAATTTTTCTTTGAACTCGTTATATTCTACTTGCATGTTTGCTGCCTCCCTGTGATGTGTAGCTGAAATTATATCATTGAACAATTAGACTTATACGCAGATTATGCAGGGTTCGTTGTAGTATGAGAGTGTATCATCGTGAGTAAGGAAAAGCATGTTTTCGGATTTTGCCTGAGCAATGAGGATTCTGTCGAACGGGTCATTGTGGGGCGGAGCGTCTTCGGAACGTGAAAGAGTTTCGAGAGAAGATACATGACCGGCTTTCAAATACAATTCCTGAAACTCAGCATCATCGCAAAGTTCTGTGAGTTCTTCTGATGACAGATCAGCTATGTTATCGGGGTGCTTCAGGCGTTTAATGGCAGCTTCCCATATAGAAATGCTGCTGTAGAATATTTCGTTTTCGGGGTTATTGATTAATACATCGGCTTTGGCAGGAAATTTTTTGTCTTCCGTAACAGCCCAGAGCAGAATATGTGTATCGAGAAGTATTCTCATAATTATTTTACCCCGAATGTTTCAGCGATTTCATCATTCTTAGCGTCCCAGTTATCAGGAATAATGAATTTCCCCTTTGCGCGTCCGGTTCTGCGCTTGAATGGTTCAGCATAATAGTCCGTTACTCTCGCAACAGGTACACCCATTTTAGTGATGATTACCTGATGTTCATCGCCGTACTGCAATTTTCCCAATAATTCGGGTAATTTATCCCTGAACTCTTCAAATTCTACTCGCATTATTTACTTCCTCCATGTGATGTGTAGCTGAAATTATAGCATGATAAAGCAGCCTCCGAATTTCTGCGCATTGATTTCAGGCTTAACTCATGGCATAATTATTACAACATTTTCAATAGAGGTGAAACAGTATGCGTAAACATAATATCGTTAAAGCCCTTTTCGAGGCCGTATACTGCTGTAGCCCTTCCACTAATCCGCGCAATCAATAAATTCTATTCACAACAACTTTTCTGAAAATGCCTGATTAAAACTCAGGCACGTTGTAAAACATTAACACTAAAAAAGGAGTCGTGTATCATTATGTCGAAAATTTACACGTCAATCGATCAGTTAATCGGACATACTCCCCTGCTCGAACTCAGGGGCATTGAAAAACATTTCGGCCTTAACGCTAAAATCATCGCCAAACTCGAATACTTCAACCCCGCAGGAAGCGTTAAAGACAGAATCGCTAAAGCCATGATTGATGACGCTGAGTCAATCGGCAAACTCAAACCCTCAAGCGTCATCATCGAACCTACAAGCGGCAATACAGGTATCGGACTCGCTTCAGTCGCAGCTGCAAGAGGTTACAAAGTCATAATCGTTATGCCCGAAACTATGTCGGTCGAACGAAGAAAATTAATGAAGGCTTACGGCGCTGAATTAGTTTTGACCGAAGGCAGCAAAGGCATGATGGGCGCAATCGAAAAAGCCTCCGAACTCGCTGACAATATCCCAGACAGTTTCATAGCCGGTCAGTTCGTCAACCCCTCAAACCCTAAGATTCACAGACTCACTACAGGCCCCGAAATATGGCAGGACACTGACGGCAATATAGACATCTTCATCGCAGGAGTCGGAACAGGAGGGACTCTCACCGGTACGGGCGAATACCTCCGTTCAATGAACCCTAACGTCAAAATCATAGCCGTTGAACCTTCGGGGTCTCCCGTGCTTTCGTCAGGACGGAAGGGAAGCCATAAGATTCAGGGAATAGGCGCAGGGTTCGTTCCCGAAGTCCTCAACACAAGAATCTA